>NZ_ATYG01000022.1:0-57500 GCF_000427565.1 Carboxydothermus ferrireducens DSM 11255 | reverse complement strand
GGCAAAGGTAGGGATAAAAAATGAGAGCGTACGACATTATCTTGAAAAAACGGAACGGAGAAAAACTTTCTAAAGAGGAAATTTACTTTTTTGTCCATGGTTTTACCCGGGGTGAGATTCCTGACTACCAAATGGCAGCCTTCCTAATGGCAGTTTATTTTCAAGGAATGGACGATGAAGAAGTTGCCGATTTGACCATGGCAATGGTGGAGTCCGGGGATAAAGTAGATCTTTCAGCAATTTCCGGGATAAAGGTTGACAAGCATAGTACCGGGGGTGTAGGTGATAAAACAACTTTAGTTTTAGCACCGCTTGTGGCTGCGGTGGGGGTTCCGGTTGCCAAAATGTCCGGACGCGGCTTGGGACACACCGGTGGAACTTTAGATAAGTTAGAATCCATTGCCGGATTTAATGTAGCTTTATCCCCGGAAAAGTTTATAAAGCAGGTTAATGATATAGGTATAGCGGTTATAGGGCAGACGGCAAAACTTGCTCCAGCTGATGGCAAAATGTACGCTTTAAGAGATGTAACAGCTACGGTGGATAGTCTCCCGCTGATTGCTTCCAGCATCATGTCCAAGAAAATTGCTGGTGGCGCCGATGCCATAGTCTTAGATGTTAAAACCGGTAGCGGAGCTTTTATGAAGGATTTAGAAGGAAGCATTCGGTTGGCACAAGCCATGGTGAAGATCGGCGAGAGGGTTGGGAGAGAAACGATCGCTGTTATATCAGAAATGGGTGAACCTCTGGGGTTTGCCGTGGGTAATAGCTTGGAAGTGAAAGAGGCAATAGCGACCTTAAAGGGTGAAGGGCCGGAGGATTTAACAGAACTTTGTCTTACCTTAGGTGGATATATGGTTTTTCTCGCCCGGAAGGCCGATACTTTTGAAACCGGTAAGGAGATGTTAAAAGAAGCATTGCAATCGGGTAAGGCTTTTGCCAAGTTAAAAGAGTTTGTAAAAAGCCAGGGAGGTAATGTGCACCAAATTGACGACCCTGCGCTTTTACCAAAAGCTCAAGCGATATCCCAAATTAAAGCGGAACAAGAAGGCTTTGTTATTGAGGTTGATGCGTTAAAGGTTGGTTTAGGTGCCATGTACTTAGGAGCTGGCAGGGCAAAGAAAGAAGACAAAATTGACCACAGTGTTGGGATTGTTTTAAGGAAAAAAGTTGGAGATAAAGTGCTAAGAGGAGATGTCTTAGCCGAACTTCACTATAATGATGAAAAGAAATTGGAAGATGCGCAAAAAATTGTATTTGCAGCTTTTAAAATTGATAGTAGGCCCCCTCAAAAGGCTCCATTTATTAAAGCTGTGGTGACGTCTAAGGGAGTAGAGAAATATGTCTGATTTAAAAAACCTATTGTATGAAAAAGCCAAAGAAGCCAGAGAAAATGCTTATGTTCCTTATTCGGGGTTTAAAGTTGGTGCTGCAGTATTAGGAGAGTCGGGAAAAATTTATCAAGGGGCTAATATAGAAAATGCCTCTTACGGGCTAACTATATGTGCCGAAAGGGTAGCTATAACAAAAGCAATAAGTGAAGGTGAGAAAAAGTTAAAAGCCATTCTGGTAGTAGGGGACACACCAGGACCTATCTCGCCCTGCGGCGCTTGCCGTCAATTCATGGCCGAATTTAAGATTGAGACAATTTACTTAGCTAATCTGGCAGGGGACATAAAAGAATTTACTTTAGAGCAAATTTTACCTTATTACTTTACCTTAGAGAAGGAGGCAGCAACAGTTAAGCCAAACAATGCAGAATAGTGCAATAATACTTACTCAGCAATGGATAAAGTTTAATTGTACAAAATCGTAAATGTGGTGAAAGCCGTGAAGTAAGTCATAACAATACAGGCACGGTTATTTCCAAAGGCAGAGGAGAAAGAGGTAGTAGATCCGCTGAAGAGAATACTCGTAAGCGGTATGGGAGAAGGTGGCTGAAAGGCCACGGCCAGTTCCTGCTTCTTGGGGCAGGGGCTATGGCTGTCCCAAATTCCGCCAGTTGGGGCTGGGACAGTCTGAAAGGCGGACAACAAATACCCCAACCTTCTAAACTGATGCAGTTTTGCACAGTTTGGATGACCAGGAAAATTAATGGTAAGTTCTACTGAAATTGCGCAAATGATTGACCATACTCTCTTAAAAGCGACGGCAACTTATGCCGATATTGAAAAATTATGTCAAGAAGCTAAGGAGTTTAATTTTAAGAGTGTCTGCGTTAATCCTGCTTTTGTACCGTTTGCATCCCAATTATTAAAAGACTCTGAAATTAAAGTTTGTACTGTAATTGGCTTTCCGCTGGGGGCAACCAGCACTGCGGTAAAGGCCTATGAAGCTTCCTGGGCCGTTGAAAATGGAGCATTGGAAGTTGATATGGTAATTAATATTGGTGCTTTAAAAGCGGGAAGGTACGAAGAAGTTTTAGAGGACATAAAAGAGGTAGTAAGTGCGGCAAAGGGAAAAAATCCCACCGTTGTGGTTAAGGTCATTATCGAAACCTGTTACCTAACCGATGAAGAAAAAATTAAAGCTTGTGAATTGGCTGTTGAAGCGGGAGCAGATTTTGTAAAGACTTCAACGGGGTTTGGAACCGGAGGGGCAACCGTTGAAGATGTTCGTTTAATGAAACGGACTGTAGGCGAAAAAGCAGAAGTTAAAGCTTCCGGGGGAATACGGTCCTTTGCTGATGCCATTAAAATGATCGAAGCCGGGGCAACGAGACTGGGGACCAGTTCCGGTGTTTTAATAATGCAGGGGTTGGTTAGCGGCGAAGATTATTGATACAAAGCAGGGCAATTTGCCCTGTTTTTTAAGTGGTGACAGAAAATTTATAAAATAAAAAAATATTAAGTGAAAGTTGACACAATAACAAACATCGTTTACAATATAATTAAAAGAAAGTTTTGGAAAAAATACTATTTAACTAAAAGGCAGGTGGCATAACGATGGTTGTATATATAATTGTATTTCTAATGCTTTGTCTTGTGGCTATAAACGGAATTATCGGAATTGGAGGGTTATATTTTGCTCTCAAAAGTTACAAAAGTCACAATAAAATGGCTTTAATGAGGAAAACTCTATCGGCAGTAGATAATTAGTTTTTAAAGGAATTTAACACTAAGGAGCGCAAATTTGCGCTCTTTTTTTTTGTGTTAAAAAAAGTTATTATTAATAAAAAATATCAAAAAAAGAAGGGATTAAAAGATGACTCAGGAAATTATCACGTTAGTGCAAAGAACTTATGAAATTGTAAATAAAGTTAACCGGAATCCCAAGGAGGAGATTTCCCAAATAATTCAAAAATTGCAAAAGGGAGAGCGCCTAAGCCTGATTGAAGCGGGCATAGCTTTTGCCAATGACACTGAAGAGTTAGATCAAATTTTATTTTGGCAGGCCAGGAAGGTAAAAGAAGAGATTTACGGTAAAAGAATTGTTTTATTTGCACCCCTTTATTTAAGCAATATTTGCATTAATAACTGCAGTTACTGCAGTTTTCGTCGGGAAAATAAGGAATTATCTCGTGTTCGCCTGCCATTGGAAGAGGCTGTGGATGAGGCTAAAGCTATTCGGGAGATGGGACATACGCGCATCCTGTTAGTTATGGGAGAGGAACCGGAAGATAAAACATTATCTTATTTAGAGGAAATAATTCCTGCTATCTATTCCGAGGTAGATATTCGGAGAATAAATGTAAATATAGCTCCTCTTACCCTTAAGGGGTATGAGCGCTTAAAAAAACTAAAAATTGGAACGTACCAGCTGTTTCAGGAAAGCTATAATCCGGAAGTTTACCGCGAAGTCCATCTGGAGGGTCCGAAAACAAACTTTCTCTGGAGGCTTACCGCTGTTGAGCGGGCGATCGAAGCGGGAATTGATGATATAGGAATTGGAGCGTTATTTGGGCTTGGAGATCCGCTTTTTGAATTACTTGGAGTTATTGCTCATGCCGATTATCTAAAGAAAAAATTTGGAATTGGACCTCATACAGTTTCGGTTCCGCGTTTAAAGCCTGCACTGAATTCGGTATTTTCTAATGACTATAAGATAAGTGACCACAAATTTAAAAAGATAGTCGCTCTACTTAGAATAATGCTGCCTTACACCGGCATAATTCTATCTACCCGGGAACCGCAGCATTTACGGGATGAATTAGTAGAACTTGGTGTTTCCCAAATGAGTGCTGCGTCCCAAACCGGTCCGGGAGAATACCGGGGAAAAAAAGGCGAAGAAGAAAGACAACAATTTTTACTTTCGGATCATCGCTCCTTAGCAGAAATTGTCGAGGTTTTAATTGATAAAGGGTTTCTTCCCAGTTTTTGTACCGCCTGCTATCGCAAACGAAGAACTGGAAAAACATTTATGGGATTGGCTGACCGAGGGCAGATCAAAGATTTTTGTACTCCCAATGCGCTTTTTTCGTTTGCGGAATATCTTTATGAGATAAGAGACAAGCATCCTGAACTATATAAAAAAGGTAATGGATATTTGTTGCAGGTGGTAAAGGACTTACCCAACTTTGAAAGCATAGGGCGGGCTATTGAGTACATTTTAAAGGGCGAAAAAGATGTATTTATATAGGTGATGAATATGGAAAATTCATTACGACTGTTTCGGAAAACGATTGGTATTTTTGGACGGTGTAATGCTGGGAAATCAACATTGTTAAACAATATTATCGGTGAGGAAAGAGCCATAACCTCTTCAATTCCTGGTACTACCACCGATCCTAACCGTAGAGCTTTTGAACTTTTACCTTATGGTCCGGTTGAATTTATCGATACACCAGGATTGGACGATACTTCCGTTTTGGGAGAAATAAGAAAGGCTAAAACCCGAGAAGTTTTAGCTACTTGTAGTGTTGTTATTTTGGTTGGTAATACAGGATTTAAGCCGGAGGATTGGGAATTACAGTTTATTGAAGAGAATCAAACCACGAAAAAGATAATTGGGATTATTAATATGGTTGAAAGCAAAACGGAAAACTTAGAATCTTGGAAAAAGTTTTTTGAAAAATTTAATATTCCCTATTTACTTCATGATTGTAAAAATGGTGCAAGTTCAGCGGTGCGTAATTTTTTAGTTCAAAATCTTCAGGAAAAAGTTCAAAAAACAGTGGTAGCGGACTTAGTACCTGAGGGAAAATCCGTTGTCTTAGTGATACCAATCGATGCTGGAGCCCCTAAAGGTAGGCTAATTCAACCCCAAATGCTTGTGTTAAGAGAACTCTTAGATTATCATATTATAGCGCATGTGGTTCAACCGGAAAGCCTAAAAGAGCTATTTTTAAGTCTTAAAGAGGAACCTGGCTTAGTTATTACTGATTCTCAGGCCTTTGCTCAGGTTCGGGAACAACTTCCGGATAAGATTCCTTTAACATCTTTTTCAATACTTATGGCGAGATTTCGCGGCGAACTTGCCTTTTTTTTGGAAGGAATACAGCATATGAAGCGTTTAGAAGAGGGTGCAAAGATTGGAATTTTTGAAGCCTGTGTTCACCACGTTCAGAAAAATGATATTGGTTCGGAGAAAATACCAGCAATTTTAAAAAAACTTACCGGGTTAAATTTTAATTATACGTTTTACAAAGGAAGAGAGTTTAAAATTAACGGTGATTTGGATTTGGCAATTCACTGTGGAGGATGTATGTTAACCCAGGAAGAAATGGAAAAACGAATTGAGTTTTTTAAAGAAAAGGGTATTAAAATAATTAATTACGGCATGCTTTTTGCTTACGATGCAGGAATTTTAGAACGGGCTCTAAAACCTTTAGGGGGTGCGTAGATTGCAAATTGTAACAACCGATAAGGAAAAATGCAAAGCTTGCTATGCTTGTGTTAGAAACTGTCCGGTTAAAGCAATAAAAATTGAAGAGCAAAAAGCGGAAGTGTTAGAGGAGAGATGTATTGCTTGCGGCAATTGCGTTCGGGTTTGCAGTCAGGGGGCAAAAAAAATTTATTCGTTTAAAGAAATTGTTTTAGAAAAAATAAAAAACGGTGGCAAAGTAATAGCGCTTTTGGCCCCTTCCTACCCGGTGTCTTTTTATCCGTTAAAACCCGGGGAGGTCCACGGTAAGTTAAAAGCTTTTGGTTTTACCAGAGTGGAGGAAGTAACCGCTGGAGTTGAAATAATTTTACCGGAGTACGGAAAATATTTGAAGGAAACACAGGATTATGTTATTAGTTCTGCCTGTCCTGCTATTGTATCCTTAATTGAAAAACATTATCCAACTTTGGTAAATCACTTGGCTCCTATAAAATCACCTATGGAAGCATTAGCAAAGTATATAAAAATGGAGGAACCGGATGCGTTTTTGGTTTTTATAGGTCCCTGTATTGCTAAGAAAAATGAGGCCTTAAATTTTAGAGAAAATTATATTGATGCAGTTTTAACTTTTAAAGAAATAAAGGAATTGTTAAAAGGTGTCAATGGTGGGGATACTTACGAGTATCCGCGAAACTTTACTCAGTCCTTTCCAATACCTGGAGGTTTAATTTTGTCCTTAAAACAACGAGGTTATGAAATTGAAAGCCGGCGGAGTATTTCAGTGGAAGGAAAGGAACAAATAATCGAGACTTTAGAAAGCCTTACAAATAATAGAACGTCGGGAGTATTGTTTTACGATTTATTATTTTGCAGAGGATGTATCGATGGGCCGGAAATAGATAGTGAATTAACGTATATCGAAAGACGACAGTATTTATTAGAATTAAGTAAAGGGAATAAAACAATTTTGTCCAAGAAACCTGCTGGAACCTTTAGAGCAAGATATACGGTAAAAGCCAGAAAACTACCGTTGCCCACCGAAGAAGAAATAAGAGAGATCTTGGCTTATACCGATAAATTTACCCCCGAAGATGAATTAAATTGTGGAGCTTGCGGATATAATTCTTGTCGGGAAAAGGCGATAGCTGTATATCAGGGACTTGCGGAAATTGATATGTGCCTTCCTTTTTTATTAAAGAAAACCCGGGGTGAAGCGGAGTTTTATCGTAATAAATACGAAATGGAAAATCGCAAAAAATACTATTTGGATGGTATTACCGGCCAGACTGAAAAAATAATTGAAGTAAAAAAATTAATTGAAAAAGCGGCCATGTCCGATGGTAATGTGCTTATTCAAGGAGAAAGTGGAGTTGGTAAGGAAATTGCGGCCCGAACTATCCATTATTTAAGTGAGAGGGCGGACAAGCCGTTTGTAGCCATAAATTGTGCTGCAATACCGGAAAGCTTGCTTGAATCGGAGCTTTTTGGCTACGAAGAAGGGGCTTTTACCGGTGCTAAAAGAGGAGGTAAGGCGGGAAAAATAGAACAGGCTGATGGGGGAACATTATTTCTCGATGAGATAGGCGATATGCCACTAAGTATGCAGGTTAAACTTTTACGTTTTATTCAAAATCGCGAATTTGAACGGATTGGTAGTAACACGCCGAGAAAGGTGGACATACGAATTATTGCTGCTACCAATCAACCGCTTGCCAAATTGGTAAAAGAAGGCCGTTTCCGGATGGATCTTTATTACCGTTTAAATGTTTTTAACATAAATATTCCGCCTTTACGCGAACGCCGGGATGATATCCCGCTGTTAGTTAATAGATTTATGAACGAATTTTGTGAGCGAAGAAAAATGGCTCCCAAAATTGTAACGAGCGAAGCTATGAATATCTTAATGAATTATTCGTGGCCGGGAAACATTCGCGAGTTGCAAAACGTTATTGAACGTGCCTATTACCTGGCCGAGGGCAATTTAATAAAACCTGAACACCTTCCTGCACAGTTAACCTCCAAAGCGCTGTCGGGGGAGAGAATTACAAAAATTACAACTTTCAAGGAGGCAGTAGCGGAAGTTGAGAAAAAACTTATAATTGAGGGTTTAAAAGCTACTAACTATAATAAATTAGCCTGTGCAAAACTTCTGGGTATTCCCCGGGCTACTTTGTATCAAAAAATCAAGGAGTATGGAATTGAAGCTTAAATCTCAACTTGTACCTGGATGAAAAAGCATATAAAAAAAACTTATAACATAATCCTGAGAAAATTATTATTTTCACAAGTTTGTGCGAAAGTTATAGCTTAAAGATTAAATGTCTAAAAAATAGACATGTATAAAAAATAGACAAATTAATTAAAAATTACGAAACTCAAGGATTTTTGCAACAAACTGTCTAAAAAATAGACAAATTTATGTTCCCGGATTAAGGAATCCGGGGTTTTTTATTTTGGTATAAAAATTGCTAGAAAGAGGTTATTGCGAAAATTAATAAGAGGGGGTTTCGGGATTGAACAAGATATCCAGAAGGGAATTTTTAAAGTTTGCGTCGTTTACCGCTGCGACCCTTGGGTTGTCCCAGAGTGTTCCGGAAGTTGCTTATGCCCTGGAAAATGCCGCTAAGGGTCAGCCGCCAGTTATTTGGATTCAGGGAGCTTCCTGTACCGGATGTTCGGTTTCCCTGTTAAACTCCGTCCATCCGGATATTAAGGAAATTCTTTTAGAGATTATTAACTTAAAATTCCATCCCAATATAAGCGCTGCTACTGGACATGTCGCTGTTGAAGCTTTTTTAGGTGAAGCGGAGAAAAATAAAGGTAAATTCTTTTTGGTGGTCGAAGGTGCAGTACCAACAAAAGATAACGGGGTTTACTGCTCAATTGGTGAAAAAGACGGTCGGGAACTTTATTTTAGCGAAGTGGTAAAAGAACTGGGGGAAAAGGCCAAAGCGGTTATTGCAATTGGTACATGTGCTGCTTTTGGTGGTATTCCGGCAGCTGACCCCAATCCCACCGGATGTGTTCCAGTAACTGAGATAATTGACCCCAAGAAAGTACTGAATATCCCGGGTTGTCCACCACATCCTGACTGGTTTGTTGGAAGTTTGGCGCATGTGCTTTTGTACAATGAACTTCCGAAAACCGATAAATTTGGTCGGCCCAAGATGTTTTACGAAGGTATAATTCACGACAACTGCCCACGACGCCAGTATTTTGACAACAGTATTTTTGCCAAGGATTTTAGCGAGCCGGGATGTTTACTTCTTTTAGGCTGTAAGGGACCTGTAACCCATTCTGATTGTCCTACAAGGCTTTGGAACGGTGGGGTAAATTGGTGTATAAAAGCAGGTCACCCGTGTATCGGTTGTACTGAGCCGGGATTTCCGGATAAGACCGGTCCGATTTACGAAAAAATGCCGGAAATTAAATTACCGGGGATTTCCGCTTCGGCGGATACCTTTGGTGAAGTGGTTGGAGCGGCTACAGCTATTGGGCTTGGTGCTCATTTAATTGGCAATATTGCTACTGGCCGCTTGGGTGGACATAAGAAAAAGAAAAAGGAAGGTGAAGAGTAATGGCCCAAAAAATAGTTGTGGATCCGGTTACGAGGATTGAAGGACATTTAAAAATTGAAGTAATGGTTGACGGGGGTAAAGTTGTAGATGCCAAAAGTTCGGGAGTCCTTTACCGGGGAATTGAAACTATTTTGGTAGGACGGGATCCACGGGATGCCCAACAAATTACGCAAAGAATTTGCGGGGTTTGTCCTACCGCTCATGCTACCGCTGCCACCTTTAATTTAGACAACGCTTTTGGGATTCACCCACCAAAAAATGGCCGGATTTTAAGAAATTTAATTTTTGGAGCTAATTACCTGCAATCACATATACTTCACTTTTACCACTTAACGGCTTTAGACTATGTCAAAGGGCCGGACGCTTCACCGTTTATCCCCCGTTATGAAGGGGATTACCGGTTACCGACTGCGGTTAACCAAAAAGCGGTTGAACATTATATATTAGCCTTGGAGATGAGAAAAAAAGCTCATGAGATGTTGGCGATTTTTGGTGGAAAAATGCCACATGTGGTAGGGATAGTACCCGGAGGGTCTTCGGAAACTGTTGATGCGCAGAAGATTATTGATTTTCGTTCGCGTTTAAAAGAACTCATTTCGTTTATTGATAACGTTTATATTCCGGATGTTTTAACGATTGCTGAATATTATAAAGATTATTTTGAGATTGGCAGGGGCTGCCAAAATCTTATGAGTTATGGTAGTTTCCCCCAAAAAGAAGATGGTAGCGAAAGATTTTTTAAAGCGGGTGTTTATATAAATGGCCAAGAACAAGAACTGAATCCTGAAAAAATTACCGAACATTTAAAATATTCCTGGTTTGATGATGCCAATTCCCAGAAGCACCCCAGGGAAGGAGTTACAGCGCCCAAACCGGGTAAAGATGGAGCCTATTCCTGGATGAAAGCTCCGCGTTATGATGGCCATCCGATGGAAGTTGGACCGCTGGCACGAATGTGGATAAGTGGAGAGAGTAAAATAAAAGGTCTTGGCGAGAAAGCTTTTTCCGTGTTGGGCCGTCACTTAGCACGAGCCCTGGAAGCCTCCAGGGTAGCCCATGCTATGGATGAATGGTTGTTAGAGCTTGAACCAGGTAAACCAACCCACACTCCCTTTGAAATTCCCAAGGAGAGTGAAGGGATGGGGCTTACGGAGGCTCCCCGGGGGGCATTGGGGCATTGGATTAAAATTAAAAATTACAAAATTGCCAATTACCAGGCGGTGGTGCCAACTACCTGGAATGCTTCTCCCCGGGACGATAACGGAGTATTGGGGCCAATAGAACAAGCTTTAATCGGGACACCGGTAAGGGATCCGGAAAATCCAATAGAAGTGGCTCGGGTAGTTCGGGCTTTTGACCCGTGCCTTGCCTGTGCCGTTCACCTGTTTACTCCGGGTCAGGATTTAGGCAAGTTCAAAATTTATTAGGAGGTGTGATCATGGCCCGGAAGGTGTTGCGCCATCCCCTGTTTATTAGAGTAACCCATTGGGTTAATATGATAGCAATCACTTCATTGATTATTTCAGGCTTTTATATTCACAATCCTTTAAAGTACAACTTCTTTTCAACTATGGATGCAGCAAGAAAGCTTCACTTTTATATGATGTACGTTGTCATGGCTGGATTATTAGCTCGGGTCTATTATGCAATTGCTACCAAAGATTATCAAAATATCTGGTTTAGATTTAGAGACTTAAAAAACTTTCCGGCCCTTTTAAGATATTATCTGTTCTTGACTGATGAACACCCTAACTGGGGGAAGTACAACCCGGGACAAAAGTTAGTTTATTCGGGGTGGGGTGTTTTACTGATTATACAAATCTTGACTGGACTTGCTTTATATAAACCTGATACCTTTCCAACTTTAGCTTACCTCTTTGGTGGTTTAAACATTGCCCGGCTTATCCACTATTTAGTAAACTGGATTTTTGTCATAACAGTTGCCATCCATTTGTATCTCGATTTAACCGAAGGTTTGGGGATTATCAAATCGATGATTACCGGCTATGTTACCGTTGATGAGGAAGAGACAGTGGTAACAAAGGAACAATTAAGGCAAACCATGTAGGTGATTTCTTTGGGAAAAACGTTAGTTTTGGGCATAGGTAACAGCATATTTAAAGACGAAGGGATTGGCGTTCACATTGTTAGAGAGTTAGCAGCTGAATACCATTTAGAAGATGTCGAATTTATTGATGGTGGCACCGCTTCTTTAGACCTTCTTGATTTTATCGAGGGTAAGGATAAGGTCATTATTGTCGATGCGGTCCAGGGAGGAGGTGTCCCGGGAACTGTTTACCGCTTCAAGCCTACAGATATTGAGATTAATTTTCCCCTTTCCCTTTCCCTACACCAGGTAGGCTTGATGGAGGTTTTGGGAATGCTTAAGTTTCAGGACCCCTCCTCCTTAAATAAAATCATTATTTATGGTGTTGAGCCAAAGGAAATGGGCTGGGGGTTAGATTTAAGCCCTGAATTGGAAGCGGTGAAAGAAAAAGTAAAAAGAGAAATCATAAAGGAGTTAAGTTCCGGGTATTAACCCGGTTTTCTCTTTTTGAAGGGAAGGGTAATGTTGTTATGCATGAAACTGCTTTAATGGAAAGTGTCTTGGAAATTCTCCGGGAAAGTGCAAAGGCCAATGGCATTCAAAAGATTACCAAAGTCAAGTTAAAAGTTGGGGAGCTAACCAATGCTTTACCGGAAGCTTTAGAGCTTGCCTTTGAAGCGGCCAAAGGGGACCTTCTGGCGAAAAATGCTGTTTTGGAAATTGAACAGGTAAAAGCCCAGATCTTTTGCCGGAATTGTCGGAAAATAAGTACGATAGATTGTTTTTCTTCTTACTGCTCGCACTGCTTTAGTAGTAATGTTAAAATAATAGCTGGAGACGAATTGTTAATCGACTACTATGAGGGGGAATAAAAATGCAGGTTCAACTTACCACCAATATTTTAAAGGCAAACGATGCTATAGCTGCTCTGAACCGGAAGATATTTAACGAAAAAAATATTTTCGTAATTAATATCATTAGTTCTCCCGGAGCCGGGAAAACTACGCTTTTAGAAAAAATTTTGCCGAAACTTCCTCCTGATATAAAACCGGCTGTAATTGAAGGAGATTTGACCACTACTAAAGATGCTGAAAGAATAGAAAAAACCGGCGTTTTCGCTTTGCAAATTAATACCTTAGGTGGATGTCATCTCGATGCCAATATGATAAGCCAGGTGTTAGAAAAACTTCCCCTTGACGAGATTAATCTATTGGTTATCGAAAATGTGGGAAATCTTGTTTGCCCTGCAGGTTTTGATTTGGGGGAAGATATGAAAATGGTCATATTGAGTGTTACCGAAGGAAATGATAAACCATTGAAATATCCGGTGATTTTTCGGGAAGCGGCAGTTTCGGTACTCAATAAAATTGATCTTTTAAATTACGTTGACTTCGATTTAAAACAATACGAAGAAGACCTTCAAGCTATAAATCCCAACCAGCAACGTTTTTATGTAAGTGCTCGTACGGAAGAAGGGTTAGAACCGCTAATTATGTTTATAGCAGAAAAGGTTCGAAGCAAAAGAGGCGGCGCATAAATGAAAGTTACTAAAAAAATTGTAGTTTCGGGATTGGTGCAAGGAATCGGATTTCGTCCTTTTATCTGGCGGATTGCCCGGAAGTGGGGGATAAAGGGCTGGGTTAAAAATAGCCTGGCAGGAGTAGAAATTTTAGCTGAAGGTGAGGAAGAAAATGTAAATAAATTTCTAACGGCAATTAAAAAGGAAAAACCGCCTTTGGCGGTTATTGAAAAAATTTCGGTAATGCCTTTAAACCTATCCGGTAATTTTGAAACCTTTGAAATCATTGAAAGTCAGCGCGACCGAAAAGGGGTTTTGATTGTTCCCGCCGATTTACCAGTTTGCGATGACTGTTTGCAGGAATTAAGGGATTCTTCTGACCGGAGATATCAATATCCCTTTATAAATTGCACCAATTGCGGGCCGCGTTATACGATTATTGAAAAATTACCGTATGACCGTCCGCATACTTCAATGAAAAAATTTCCCCTCTGTCCGGAATGTGCTAAAGAATACAGGAATCCCGAAGACAGGCGTTTTCACGCCGAACCGGTTGCTTGTCCTGCTTGTGGGCCTAGGCTTTTCTTGTATGATAAAGAAAAAAATTTACTGGCTAAAGACGGTGAAGTCATCCATAAAACGCAAGAATTACTAAAAAAGGGGTTTATTGTTGCATTAAAAGGGCTTGGTGGTTACCATTTGGCGGCTGATCCTTTTAATGTAAAGACGGTTTTACTTTTAAGACAGCGTAAACACCGGGAAGCAAAGCCTTTTGCCCTGATGGTAAAAAATTTAACGGCGGCAAAAAAGCATGTATATATATCAAAAGCGGAAGAAAAGCTTTTAACCTCTAATGTTTGCCCGATTGTTTTATGCCGCAAAAAGAAAAGTTCAAAAATTGTTAAGGAAGTAAGCCCGGACAACGACTATTTAGGTATTATGCTTCCCTATACCCCTTTTCATTATCTTTTGTTGGAGCATTTTGAGGCGTTAATAATGACCAGTGCCAATCTTTCAGAAGAACCTATAGTTTATCAAGACGATGAAGTTTTTTTAAAGTTAAAAGATATTGCCGATTTTTTTGTAGTTAATAATCGGCCGATTTTACGTCCGGTGGACGATTCGGTGGCAATGGTCTATAAAAAAAGCCCAGTAATTTTACGACGGGCTCGGGGACTTGCGCCTTTACCTCTTAAAGTACGGGGGATGAAAGAGGGAATTTTAGCCTTAGGCGGTCAGTTAAAAAACAGTTTTGCCATCACTAAGGATAATTATGTTTATCTAAGCCAGTATTTTGGCGATTTAGATAATCTACCGTCGCGCTTAGCATACATGAAAGGTATAGACGATTTTTGCAGGTTTTTTGAATTTACTCCCCAAATAGTGGCGTATGATTTGCATCCCGGTTATTTTTCTTCGGAACTGGTGGAAGAAAAATATTCTAAGCTTAAAAAGTGTCCAATTCAGCATCACAAAGCCCATTTGGCTGCAGTTGTTGCTGAAAAACGAATAAAAGCTCCCTTTATGGGGGTAATCTTTGATGGAACCGGTTACGGTGAAGATGGGATGATCTGGGGAGGCGAGTTTTTTGTAGCCTTTACGCCAGAAAACTACCAGCGAATAGCCCATTTAAAATATTTTCCTTTATTGGATGGGGATGAGGCCATTAAAAAGCCCTGGAAATCTGCCCTCAGTTTATTAAACGAGGTGCAGGTGGATGTAGGTAATTTAATTTTTCAGGATATTGAAAGGATGGAGTTAGAGTTTGCGCAAAAACGTTTGGCAAAGCAGAAAATTTTTACTTCCAGCGTCGGACGGCTTTTTGATGGCATTAGTGCTTTGCTTGGTTTAAAAACCACCATAAGTTACGAGGGACAGGCTGCAATTTTACTTGAAACAATTGCCGACAGAAGTGAACGGGGATGCTATGATTTTACAATATTACAGGAAAAAATTCCTTACGAAATTGACTTTAGACCTCTTCTGCTTGATGTTCTTGCCGATTTAAAAAAGGGTGTTAATAAAAAAGTTATCTCCGGCAAGTTTCATAATACTATTGTTGAGATGATTGCGGGGCTTGGCAAAATTGTTAATAAACAATACGGTATTCAAAAAGTAATTTTGGCGGGAGGAGTATTTCAAAATCGTGTTTTACTGGAAAAAACTTTTATTAGTTTAAAAAGATTAGGCTTAAAACCTATCATACCTTCTTATATTCCCATCAATGATCAAGGGATTGCATTGGGACAGGCCTATCTTGCAAATAAGCTTTGTGAGGAGTGATAGTTTTATGTGCCTTGCAGTTGCCGGTAAAATTGAAAAAATAGAGGGCGATATTGGGGTAGTTGATTTAGGGGGAGTAAGGCAACCAGTTAGCCTTATAATGGTTCCTGAAGCCAAAGAAGGGGATTACGTCTTGATTCACACCGGTTATGCAGTGGAAATAATTTCCAAGGAGGCTTATCAAGAAACGGTGGAATTGTTAAAGGAGTTAAGATGGGAATGACAAACAGCAGCATATTAAAATCTTTTCGTGAAATTATGGAAATAGTTCAGAAAAGCGACTTAACCATTAATATTATGGAAGTTTGTGGCACGCACACAATGGCGTTGTTCGAGCATGGGATTCGGAGTTTACTTCCTCAAAATATCAACCTTATTTCTGGGCCTGGTTGCCCGGTATGTGTAACTGGAGAGGAAATAATGGTAGAGGCTTTTGAGCTTCTTGAGAAACATAAAGTTACCCTATTTACTTTTGGGGATATGCTGAAAGTTCCCGGAGAGGGGCGAGCTTTAAGTATTTTAAAAGCCCAGGGCTTTTCTGTAAAAGTTGCTTATTCTCCCCGGAATGCAATTGAATTTGCCGAAAAAAATCCCAATATTGAAGTGGTATTTTTTGGAGCCGGGTTTGAAACCACTGCGCCGGCTTTAGGAGCGACAATTTTGGAAGCATATACGAAAAAACTTAAAAATTTTTCCATGTTTTTGGCGGTAAAAACAGTGCCTCCTGCCCTTGAATTTTTGGTGGAGCACAACAGCTTAATTGACGGATTTATTTTACCCGGCCATGTTTCAGCAGTAATTGGAGCCAAAGCTTTTAGATTTATTACCGAAAATTATCAAATACCTGCTGCGGTTACAGGATTTACCGCCGAAGAGCTTCTTTTAGGAATAAGTTTGGTAGTTAAATCAATTTTAAAAAAAGAACCAAGTTATTATAACGCTTATCCCCATGTCGTAAGGGAACAAGGAAATGTGGAAGCCCAGAGGATTATCGAGGAAGTTTTTGAAAAAGGCGATGCCAATTGGCGGGGAATAGGTACTATCCCGTTGTCAGGATTATTTATTCGTGAAAGGTATTCCCAATATGATGCGCGAAAAAAATATGGTTTGAGAGAAAAGCCGCCGATTGTTCCCCGGGGTTGCAAGTGCGGTGAAATTATGTTGGGGAGGATGCTACCTCCCGAGTGCCCTCTTTTTGCCAAAGGGTGTACCCCGGAAAAGCCCGTAGGCGCTTGTATGGTATCCAGCGAAGGTAGTTGTGCAGCTTATTATAAATACGGTAGGAGGTAAATATGATGGAAATAGTTACGCTGGCCCATGGGGCGGGGGGACGGTTAACCGAACGATTAATTGAAAACCTTTTTAAAAAATATTTAAATAACGAATACCTTCAGCAGGGGGACGATGGTGCGGTATTATCCCTTCCTGGAACAAAAGTTGTGTTTTCTACCGATAGTTTTGTAGTAAACCCACTATTTTTTCCCGGCGGAGATATTGGTAAATTAGCAGTATACGGAACCGTAAATGATTTAGCGGTGATGGGGGCAGAACCCTTATTTTTGTCTTTGGGACTCATTTTAGAAGAGGGATTAGAACTAAGCGAGTTAGAAAAAATTATCCAATCAATTGCTCAAGCGGCAGAAAAAGCGGGAGTAAAAATTGTTACCGGGGATACTAAAGTGGTAGAAAAAGGTAAAGGGGATAAAATTTATATAAATACCGCGGGTCTTGGTATAATTAACACCCCGAATAATCCGTCAGGGAAAAAGGCCAGACCCGGGGATAAAATTCTCGTCAACGGCTATTTAGGAGATCACGGAGCCGCAATATTAGCAGTACGGGAAAATATTCCGGGAGATTTTACGAGCGACTGTGCGCCTTTAAATGAACTTGTAAAGTCTATTATTCAGGAATATCCGGTTCATGCTATGCGGGACCCGAGCCGGGGGGGATTAGCGGCAACCTTAAATGAAATTGCCAAACAAAGCAATGTGGGTATTGAGCTCTGGGAGGAGAAAGTTCCCATTAGGCCGCAGGTTAAAACTTTATGCGGATATTTGGGATTGGATGTTTATGCTTTAGCAAATGAAGGGAAGGTAATTATGATTGTGCCTCCAGAGATAGCGGAAAAAGCTTTAGAAAAAATAAAGGCTCATCCTTTAGGGAAAGATGCCGCGATAATTGGAGAAGTTAAGGAAGCTCCGGCAGGGTTGGTTTACGTAAAGAACCGTATTGGTGGTGAAAGAATTATCAACATGCCTTTGGGGGAAAATTTACCGCGAATTTGTTAATCCAGCAGGAATATAAAAGAATTTGTCGAATAAATTACGAGGCAGGAAAAAGGGTAACTTGAGAAAAAAAGAATACTGTGTACTGTATTAGGAGGTGACGGGGTAAAAAATTTATTTTTTTTGGTTATGTTAATGTATGTAAAGTAAATTTTAAGTAAGTTTATAAAGGAGGAAAAGGGATGCGTAAATTTAAATCTTTGTTGGTTGCCTTTGTCTTAGTGATTTTTGCAACTTCAACGTTATTAGCTGGATGTGCCAAGAAAACCGAAGAGCCTGCCAAACAGGAGGAAACTAAGAAAATTAAAGTTGGACTTGTTTTTGACGTTGGCGGCCGGGGAGATAAATCTTTTAACGATGCAGCATATGCGGGTTTAGAAAGAGCCCAGAAAGAGTTTGGTGACAAAATTGAAGTTAAATATCTTGAACCTTCGGCCGGTGGGGAAAACCGGGAGCAACTCTTAAGATTACTGGCTCAAGATAAGTATGATCTGGTGTTTGGTGTAGGTTTCATGTTTACCGATGCCATAGCAAAAGTGGCCAAGGACTTTCCGGAAACCAAGTTCGCTTTAATTGACGGGTATGTACCTGATTTAAAGGAAGACAGCAATATTTCTTGTTTGCTTTTTAAAGAACATGAAGGCTCTTTCTTGGTAGGTGCTGCGGCAGCTTTAAAGAGTAAAACTGGCAAAATTGGATTTGTGGGCGGAATGAAAATTCCTTTAATTGAAAAATTTGAAGCTGGTTATATTGCCGGAGCAAAATACATTAACCCCAATATTCAGGTTTTATCCGATTACATTGGTACTACTGGTGATGCCTTTAAAGATCCTGTTAAAGGTAAGGAATTGACCTTGAAGCAAATTAAAAACGGTGCAGATGTTATTTATCATGCTTCCGGAGCTTCCGGGGTAGGGGTAATTGAAGCAGCTGCTAGTCAGAAAAAATTTGTGATTGGGGTTGACTCCGACCAATCGTTAACTGCTCCTGAAGCGCAAAGACCTTACATTTTAACCAGTATGTTAAAACGGGTTGATACCGCGGTATTTGAGACCATTAAAAGCATGGTAGAGAACAACTTTAAGGGCGGGTACAAGGAATTTGGTCTTAAAGAAAATGGCGTTGGGTATGCGGAAAATGAGTTTAACAAGGATTTGATCGCCGACATTAAACCAAGACTTGAAGAAATCAAAACAAAAATTATCAATGGAGAAATTAAAGTACCCACCAGTAAAAAGGAAATAAAGTAGCATTTTAAAATTAACTTAATAAAAACTTTACAAAAACGTTTAAAACCGTTATACTGAGCGAGGGGGGATGACAGTTTTGTCATCTCCTCTTATTAGTTTTATTGCTATTTTGGTAAAAACGAGGAAAGGGGAAATACGGTGGAAAAAGTTCTGGAACTAAAGGGAATTACCAAACGTTTTCCCGGGCTGGTAGCCAACGACAACATCTCCTTTGATGCCCTCAAAGGGGAAGTGCATGCTTTGGTTGGAGAAAATGGCGCCGGGAAAAGTACGCTAATGAAAATTATTACCGGATTGTATCAGCCGGATGAGGGAGAGATGTTTTTAAAAGGAGAAAAAGTGAGGATTAACGGCCCCCGGGATGCCATTAATAAAGGTATCGGAATGGTTCACCAGCATTTTATGTTAATAAACCGTTTTAATGTAGTTCAAAACATTATTCTTGGTTACGAAAATAGTCCCGGTGGAGTGATAGACTTTGCCAAGGCCAAGAAAAAAGTGGAAGAATTATGTGAATTGTACGACTTTAAGTTAGACCTAAATGCCCAGGTCGGGGATTTATCGGTAGGGCACCAGCAACGGGTAGAGATTTTAAAAATTTTATACCGCGGGGCTGAGATACTAATCCTGGATGAGCCCACCGCGGTTTTGACACCTCAGGAAGTTAAAGAACTGTTTGTAAACCTAAGGAAATTAAAACAGGAAGGGAAAACAATTTTATTTATCAGCCATAAACTTGACGAAGTGCTGGAGATTTCGGATAGAATTACGGTTTTGCGGCGGGGGAAAGTTGTTGGTACCGTAAAAGCTTCCGAAACCAGTAAAAAACAGTTAGCAGAAATGATGGTAGGGAGACCGGTATTGTTTAGACTTGAAAAGCCGATCGTAAAAACCGGTGATGTAATTTTAGAAGTAAGGAACTTAGAAGTAAAAGGCAGCATTGACCGCCATCAGTTAAATAAACTTAGTTTGGCCATTCGTGCCGGAGAAATTTACGGTATAGCCGGTGTGGAAGGGAACGGTCAAAGAGAACTGGTAGAAGCAATTATGGGACTATTACCTTATGATGGCGGGGAAATATTAATAAAGGGTAAGAGCAATAAAGGACTTGATACCAAAGCCATCAGGGAAATCGGGGTTGGTTATATTCCCGAGGACAGGCATCAGCGAGGACTGGTTTTACCGATGACCGTTTGGGAAAATATGGTCCTTGGCTTGGAACGCAAAAAAGAGTATAGCCGATGGTGGAAACTTTTCAGGGATAAAATCAAATCCCTGACCAATAAAAAGGTTGAAGAATTTGATATACGTTTAGGCTCTATTGAACTGGCAATTCGTAACCTTTCCGGTGGAAACCAGCAAAAGGTAATTTTAGCCCGCGAATTAAGTTATGAGCCTGATTTAATTATTGCTGCTCAGCCGGTTAGAGGACTGGATATAGGGGCCATTGAATTTGTTCATAAAAAATTAATTGAAGCCCGGAATAACGGAAAAGCTGTGCTTTTAATTTCTGCCGATTTAGAAGAAGTTCTTTCCCTTTCTGACCGGGTAGGTATTATGTTTAATGGGGAAATTGTCAAAGAGTTTGTGCCGGGTGAAATGGAATTGGAAGAAATAGGTCAGTATATGCTCGGGGCACATAAGGAAGTGGGGGTAGGTTAATGAATAAACGGTTCAAAATAATACTACTACAGCTTTTAACGCCAATAGTTGCCATATTGTTTGCCATTGCGTTAAGCTCGGTATTAATAGTTGCAATTGGCAAAAGTCCCATTGAAGTTTACCAAACAATGATTGAGTTTAGCCTGGGAAGGGCTGATAGTGTTGGCGCAATTTTATTTAACGCAACACCACTTATTTTTTCCGGGTTGGCAGTGGCCTTAAGTTTTAAAATGGGACTTTTTAACATTGGAGTGGAAGGCCAGTACTTTATAGGGGCTTTTTTTGCCGCCTTTGTGGGCTTTACTTTGAGCGGAATTCCGGCATTTATTCATTTGCCTCTGGCCATTTTGGCAGCCATGCTGGGAGGAGTATTATGGGCTTTTGTTCCCATTTACTTAAAGGTACGCCGCGGAGTTCATGAGGTTATCAGTACCATCATGCTTAATTATATTGCCTATTCGTTAATTCACTATTTTATTGCGGATCTTTTTATGGACCGCAACCAAAAAGTACCTGAAGGATTGGGTAGTCCTTTAATTCGGACTCCGCATTTTGCTGAAACGGCTTTAATGCCAAAGCTTCACGGGTTTTTAAGCTTTTTTGGTATAGATTTGCCAAACTATGTTTACCTGAACTGGTTTTTTGTAATTGGATTGCTTTTAGCGGTGGGAATGTATTATTTACTTTGGCACACTCCTTTTGGGTATGAAATTCGTGCGGTGGGAAGTAACCCCAAAGCTTCCGAAGCTGCAGGTATTAACCCTAATAAAGTATATTTTAAAGGCTTTTTATTAAGCGGAGCTATTGCGGGGTTGATCGGTCTTTCCCATTTACTGAGTTTCTATGGCTATATGGATTTGGACTTTCCGAAAAACTTTGGTTTTAACGGTATTGCCGTTGCTTTGATGGGTAACAATAACCCCTTCGGAATTGTTTTAGCAGCATTGCTTTTTGGTTTTCTCAATCGTGGTGCCGAGGGTGTACAAACCTTTATGGGTGTGCCCATGGAAACCATTGTTATCATGCAGGGAATAATTATTTTAAGTGTAGTAGTTGCTGCTAACATTTTGGGACGTTATGTAAAGAGATTAGAGAAGAAGGAGGCTTAATAATGGGCGATATTATGGAAATGTTAGCCTCGGCTCTTCGCATGACCATTCCTGTTTTAATTACCGCGTTAGGTGCGATTTACTCAGAACGCAGTGGTGTTACCAATATAGGCCTTGAAGGTATGATGATGACTGGAGCCTTTTGGGGAGCCTACGGTGCGTTGCATTATGGTCCTGTAGGTGGATTTTTGCTGGCAATTGCCATGGGGATGTTGGTGGCATTGATTCACGCGGTGGTTACCGTTACTTACCGGGTCGACCAAATCGTCTCGGGAGTGGCGATAAATATCCTGGCTTACGGCTTGGCCAGATTTTTTAGTATTGCGTTGTTTGGCATGGCTACTACCAGTCCCAGTGTTAATGGTTTACCGAAAATTGATATTCCGGTTTTAAAGAATATCAGCGTTTTAAAACCAATTGCTACGGATATTTCGCCGATAATTATTCTTGGGATTTTGCTTGTTTTTGTTACTTACTGGGTATTGGAAAAAACTGTTTTTGGCTTGCGTTTAAAAGCTGTCGGGGAAAATCCCTTAGCAGCGGATACTCTTGGTGTTAAAGTAATACCCTATCGTTATTTAGGGGTAATAATTAGCGGGGCTTTTGCTGGACTTGCTGGTGCTTATCTCTCGATTGAACACACCCATATGTATGTAGAAGGCATGACCCAGGGTAAGGGATTTATTGCTTTAGCAGCGATGATCTTTGGAAACTGGATGCCTTACGGTTCATTTTGGGCTTCCTTCCTCTTTGGTTTTGCCGAGGCCATTAGTATGAGGGTGGTTCAAAGTAAAGTAGTTCCCTATCAATTTATCAAAATGATACCGTATGTGTTAACGCTGTTAGTTCTCGCAGGGGTGGTGAGAAAAGCTCAACCACCGGCTTCAGTTGGTATTCCGTATTCTCGTGAAGGAGACTAAGGGTGTAGTGGCAAACTACACCCCTTTTTTTGCAGGAAATAAAGGAATAGAGGTAGAACATTAACATAACTAACCGATGCTTTGGGGGAGAAGGGTTTGAAACCAGTTTTAAATTTTCCGATGGGTAGACCGTTTAATAGACTTTGGAAGAAAGTTAAAGGGATTTTTTTAGAGTTAACCAAGGTAGTTGGTATTATATTACTCTTAATAATAATTTTTCTTTATTTTACACCGGCAAAGCTTGAAGATATGTTAATTATGAAAATAGCTAACTACAATCCCCCTTATAGTGTTGTCCCGAAAGAGTTTAAACTCGACAAAAAAGCAACTCTTTCCTTTAAAAAGGAAAAATATTATGAATTTAAGAATGGTTTAAAAGATACCATTGCTTTTTTGGGACATGAATTAACGAATTTTAACAGAAAAGACCGAAGTAATTTTGACCTTTCTCCCGGGGTTATTGTTAAAAGCAATTTAAAAAACGCCTTAACGGCTTTTGCCGACTTTTTGACCATGCGCATTTATATTTCCGGTGACCGGCAAAAAGTTGCTGTGGGTTCAAGGAATTTTATGGAGTATATTGACCAAAAGCACAGGGTTCTCCGTTGGTCAAAATACATTTTTAAAGCGGCGGAACTTTATAATTTAGATCCTGCGCTTATTGCCGCGGTGATTGAGCAAGAGTCCGGAGGAAATCCCAATGCGATAAGTCCGGCGGGAGCAATTGGTCTCATGCAATTGATGCCCAAAACGGCCCGGGGTTTAGGGGTAGATCCTTACGATCCCGAGCAAAATATTATTGGCGGTGCCAGGTATTTAGCAATTCAATACAAACGGTTTGGTAACTGGCAGTTAGCTTTAGCGGCTTATAATGCTGGACCTGGCAACGTTTATAACAATAATTATCTTTATATTTCGGAAACGCAAAATTACATAAGGAAAGTTCCGCTTTTAATGGAGAAATACCGGGCGATTTTTGCAAATGCCAAGATTAATGCCGATGAAGCAAAGGGGGATGAAAATGCGGATTGATAAATTTTTAGCTCATATGGGTTTTGGTACCCGTAAAGAGGTTAGAAAACTCTTAAAGGCACGAAAGGTTGAAGTAAATGGCGTGGTGGTGAAGGACCCGGGATATAACTTGAATGTGGATACCGATAAGGTAATTGTTAAGGGTGAAGAAGTTAAATATAAACCCTTTGTTTATTTTATGTTAAACAAACCCAAAGGGTATGTTTCCGCTACCGTTGACCGGCATTATCCTACCGTTGTTGATTTAGTTCCGGTTCATCGGAAAATATTTCCGGTTGGCCGACTTGACATTGATACCGAAGGTTTGCTCATTTTGACCGATGATGGGCAGTTAGCGCATCATTTAACGTCTCCCAAAAAAGAGGTTGAGAAGGAATATTATTTTGAGCTGGATAAACCTTTAGAAGAGGAAGATTTTTCAAAAATAAAAACCGGTATCAGGCTTGAAGATAACTACCTTACCAAACCTGCCCGACTTCTCGGTAAAGTAGGAGATAAACATGGAACGATTGTTATAACCGAAGGAAGATATCATCAGGTAAAAAGGATGTTTTTAGCCTTGGGAAAGACCGTTGTTTACTTAAAAAGAATAAGGATTGGGGGCTTAATTTTAGATAATAAATTAAGCCCCGGGGAATATAGAGAATTAACTCCAAAAGAAATTTTGGTACTTAAAAATTCTTAACTTATTTTTTGGCTTAACATTTCCTGTTTGGCCTTACGGTTTTGCATTTCTTCGGCATAATCTGAAGCGATTAAATAAAGATTTACCCATAGGTCGTGTTCGTTACTTTTTCCTTCAAACTCCCGGGCGATTTCTTTAAATTTTTTGTTAACCCGATCTTTAAAAGAGGAAAACTCTACCAAAAGCTCAATTACATCTTTTTGACCGAAGGTTGTCCCTTCTCTTACCAGTTTAACCATTTATTAACACCTCCGTTTTTATCATACCAGAGGTATGTTGATTTGGTAAGGGTATTTTATTGTCGATTTATGAAAAATGTTGAATTTGATTATTTCTTTGATTAAAATCTTAAAGTAGTATAAAAAATTTTTATTTTTGTTAAAAAAATTGTAATAATTGTGAAATGGGGGAACGTAATGTCTAAGACTTTTATAGTGGCAGATTCCATTGGCTATTTGACTTCCGATTACGTTGGGGGTAATAAGGAATACTTGGAAATAGTTCCGCTTACTGCGCATATTGGACCACATGATTTTGTTGACGATTTAGCCGAAACCAAAAGATTTTATGAAATATTAATGAGTACCAAAGAACGACCTTCTACTTCGCAACCGCCTATCGCAGCTTTTAAAAAAGTGTTTGAAGAAAAGTTAAGTCTCGGGTACGAGATTGTGTGCATTACTATTTCTTCAAAATTCAGCGGGACGTATAATAGTGCCCTTACGGCTGCAAATGAGGTTGGAAAAGATAAAATTTACGTGTTGGATTCCAAGGCAATTGTGGGAGCTGAAACTTACTTGATAAAATATGCGGTACAGAAAGCCCGGGAGGGTGAACCTGCGAAAAAAATCTTTGAGGAACTGACTGGTATGGTTCCAAGAATGAAGCTTTATTTTGTTCCCGATAGCTTGGAGTTTTTGCATCGGGGAGGACGGATTGGCGGTGCTGCGGCTCTTTTTGGAAGTATCTTGCAAATTAAACCGGTTTTGACCATGGTTGATGGGGCAATTGAGGTTGTGGAAAAAATAAGAACTTTTAATAAAGCCTTTGAAAAATTATACGAATTAATTCCCGACGATGCGGTTTGGGCTGGAGTAGTTGAATTTTATGCGCGGGATGCTGCGGTGAAAATGCAAGCTAAATTGACAGAAAAGTTAAAGAGAAATGATATAGAAATATATTCTGCCGGACCGGTTATTGGAAGCCATATCGGACCTGGTGCTCTTGGTACGGTATATTTAGCAAAGGATTAGGGAGTGGTATTGTTGGAAAAAATTAATGGTATTGATTATGCCAAGATGATTATTGCTGCTGCTGCGAATCTAGAGCGCAATAAGGAGAAATTAAATCAGCTAAATGTGTTTCCTGTTCCTGATGGTGATACCGGAACAAACATGGCGGCAACTTTAAAGGTAGCTGCGGAAAAAATATCTCAAGCGATGGATGTACATTTGGGCAAGGTGGCTGATATTGCTGCGCAGGGTGCTCTGTTTGGGGCCCGGGGAAATTCGGGGGTTATTTTGTCCCAGGTTTTGCGCGGATTTGCCCGGGGATTTAAAAACAAGCGCGAGGCAGGTGTTTCGGAATTATCAAAAGCTTTTCAATACGGAGTGGTTTACGCCTACCGGGCTGTAGCGCAACCGGTGGAAGGAACAATCCTTACGGTATTAAGGGAAATCGGTAAGGGATTTAAGAAAAGCATTCGTAACAAAGTTAACATTATTGAATTAATTGACGAAGCAATTCGTTACGGAGAAGTGGCTTTAGCTAAAACCCCTGAACTTTTACCTGCCTTAAAAAAAGCAGGGGTTGTTGATTCTGGTGGTATGGGGCTTGTTTTATTTTTGCAAGGCTGTTTAGCCGGGTTAAAAGATGAAAGTATTACATTAAATTTACCGGAAGCAGATTTTTCCATAAAAAAGGAAGAACAAGAGTTAGATGAAGTTGGTATGGATTATATTTACTGTACCGAGTTTATTATCAAAGGGGAAAAATTATTCTTGGAGAAAATTCGGCAGGAATTAATGGAAATTGGAGGTTCTTTAATCGTTGCCGGTGATGAAAACGTTGTAAAAGTTCACATCCATACTAATCACCCCGGAGAAGCCTTAGAATTGGGGTTAAGGTGGGGTTTAATTTACAATATAAAAATTGATAATATGTTGGAGCAAAGTCAGGAAAAGCAAAAGCCTGCCAAAAAGCTGGGAATGGTTGCGGTTTCGCCGGGTAAAGGATTTAGCGAAATTTTTCAAAAACTGGGTATAGATGAAATCGTTGATGGTGGACAAACGGCAAATCCTCCTGTATCGGCTATTGTGGAGGCAATTAATCGTGTTCCGGCAACGAAAGTAATAGTATTTCCAAACAATAAAAACATTATCTTGGCTGCCGAACAGGCTAAAAATCTTACCAATAAAAGTGTTACCATTGTTAATACAAAGAATCCGGCCCAAACGGTGGCGGTTTCCTTATATTTTGATGAAAATGCCGAACCCGAAGAATTAATTACCAAAATAAACGAACACTTAAAAAATTTAAAAGTTATTGAAGTTACCAGAGCTGTAAGAGAGGTAAGGTTTGGTGAATTAGAAATAAAAAGTGATGATTATATAGCGATTTTTAACGGTGATATTATTGCTGCAGGAAAAGATGTGCTCTTAACTTCAATGGAAGCAGTTGCTAAGGTAATTAATGAAGATAACAGCTTAATTTCGGTCTTTACGGGAGAGGAAGTTTTAGAAGATGTAGCAGAAAAATTTGTGTCATTACTGGAAGAGAAGTATGCTTTTTGCGATGTAGAAAAGTTTTATGGGGGGCAGAAAAATTATCCCTTTTATATCGTTGTGGAGTAGCGGAGGGTTTTATGAAAGTAGAGTATTTTAAGACCTTTATAACTGTAGTAAATGAAAAAAGTTTAAGTAAAGCGGGAAAGTTGCTAAACTTAACGCAGCCAGCGATAACCAAGCATTTGCAGTCGCTGGAAGAGTATTTTAATACAATATTATTAGAAAGAAATGTAAAAGGAATCAAACTTACCGATGATGGGGCCCTTTTGTACAAATATGCTCAGGAAATTTTAAAGATTCTTGAGGAAGCAGAACAAAACATTTCCGGCAACAAAGAAAATCCCAAGGGAATCTTAAATATCGGGGCAAGTAATATCCCCGGGCAATATCTTTTGCCCTTGCTCTTGGGGAGATATAATTTGGCTTACCCCCAGGTAAAGGTAAATCTTGAGATTAGTGATACGGGAGATGTGGTAGCTAAAATTTTGGATGGTATCTATGATGTTGGGGCGGTAGGTTCGGAAATAAAAAACCCGCGTTTGGAATTTGTTCCTTTTTATAAAGACGAGTTAGTGTTTATCTTACCGGCCAATCACCCCCTCACCCAAAAAGAAGTTTTGGAACCGGACGATTTGCTAAAAATTCCGCTTATTTGGCGGGAAAAGGGTTCGGGCACCCGCATGTTCCTGGAAAAAGCCTTAAAAAATTTTGGTATATCAGAAAAGAAACTTAAGATTGTTATGGAGCTGGGAAGTAATCAAGCGGTGTTAACGGCAGTAGAGGGGGGACTGGGGGGAGCTTTTTGCTCCGAAATTGCTGTAAGAAATGCAACCAAGTTAGGGTTAGTTTCGACTCACAGGATTAAGGGCTTAGCTTTGCAAAGGGATTTATTTTTGCTATATTTAAAGAGAAAAAAACAACACCCACTTATAAATCACTTTATTAATTTAGCTTTATCAGAATTTTCCTTGTTAAGGAGATGATGAGGGTGAATTGGGAAGAAAAGACTGAGAAATTAGTAAATTGGTTAAGGGAAAAAACAAGGGAAGCCAATGCCAGCGGGCTACTGGTTGGATTGTCCGGTGGAGTTGATTCTGCGGTAGTTGCTACTTTGATCAAAAAGGCCTTTCCTGAAAAAAGCTTGGGGATTATTATGCCTTGTTTTAGTAATCCAGAGGATGAAGAGGATGCGCGAATGGTAGCCAATCATTTAAATTTAAAATATATTGTTGTAAATTTAGATGAGCCTTATCAAGCTCTGGTTTCAAGCTTAAAGAATGCCACACCTCACGAGCCGGAAAAGCTTGCCTTGGCCAACATTAAACCGCGTCTTAGAATGACAACCCTTTATTACTGGGCTGCAAATTTAAATTATTTGGTTGCAGGGACGGGAAATCGAACAGAGTTAGAAATCGGTTATTTTACAAAATGGGGTGATGGCGGCGTTGACCTATTGCCTATCGGTAATTTAACCAAAACCGAAGTTTGGGAGTTTGCCCGCTATCTCGGACTTCCTGAAAAGATAATTACTAAAGCTCCTTCTGCCGGTTTGTGGGAAGGCCAAACCGATGAAGGTGAAATGGGCTTTACTTACAAAGACATTGATCATTATTTATTAACGGGTGAAGGTTCGGCGGAGTTAGTGGATTTTGTAAAAAGAATGCAGAGAAAATCTCAACATAAAAAGAGAATACCGGAGGTTCCGATGCTGTAAATATCTTGGGGAGGTTGTTTTATATGGCTGGTCATTCCAAATGGGCAAATATTAAACATAGAAAAGAAAAGATGGATTCCCTGCGGGGTAAAGTTTTTACCAAGCTTGCCCGGGAGATAATGGTAGCAGCAAGACTTGGGGGAGGAGATCCGGAAGCCAATCCCAGGCTTAAGGCGGCTATTGCTCGAGCCAGGGAAGCAAATATCCCTAACGAGAATATTCAGCGGGCAATAATGAAAGGAACCGGTGAGTTAGCTGCGGAAAGTTACGAAGAAGTTTTTTACGAAGGATACGGTCCTGGGGGTGTTGCTATTCTTCTAAAAATAATGACCGATAACCGCAACCGTACTGCCGGCGAAATCAGGCATCTTTTTTCCAAGCACGGCGGCAGTATGGGGGAAGCGGGGAGCGTTCAGTGGATATTTGAGGAAAAAGGGTATATTACCATACCCAAAGAAGATAATCCGGGAATTAATGAAGAAGAGATTTTGCTTTTAGTTTTGGATGCTGGCGCTGAAGATTTAAAGGATGAAGGAGACCAGTTTGAGGTTATAACTGCGCCTGAAGCTTTTGAAAAGGTTAAGGATGCTTTAAATAATGCAAGCATCAAAACAAGTATTGCCGAAATTACCATGCTTCCTAAAACTACAGTACCGGTTTCTGGAGAAGAGGCTCAGAAGCTTTTAAAACTTTTAGATCTTTTTGAAGAACATGATGATGTACAAGAGGTATATGCCAACTTTGAACTGGTTGACTAAAAAGAGCCGTATAAAGGCTCTTATTTCTCTTTTTGGAGGTTAAAATGAAGATTATTGGTATTGATCCGGGAACGGCTATAGTTGGAGTTGGTGTACTTGAGAAAAAAAATGGAAAACTTATTGTAAAAAATTATCAAGCAATAACCACGCCCCCAATTGCCAAGGAGAAAAGATTGAAGATAATTTTTCAAAAGCTTAATGAAATACTTATTCAAGAAAAACCGGAAATAGTGGTGGTTGAAGAATTGTTCTTTAGCAAAAATGTAAAAACGGCAATTTCTGTTGGCGAAGCCCGAGGAGTTGTTTTATTAGCATCGGCTTTAAATGATATTCCTGTTTTAGAGCTTAAGCCGGTCGAAGTGAAAACCATTGTAACCGGTTACGGGCATGCTCCTAAAAGTCAGGTTGAGTATATGATAGCTAAGCTTTTGGGGCTTAAAACTCCTCCCAAACCCGATGATGTGGCTGATGCTTTAGCTATTGCCTATGCAGGTTTTCTAAAAATGGGGGGATTGCTTTGATAGCCGTTTTAAAAGGAAAAGTACTGGATAAAACTCTTGACTCGGTGGTTGTTGATGTTAATGGAATTGGTTTTAAGGTAGCGGTTCTTCCCCGGGAATTGGGAAGCCTTAACTTAAATTCGGAAGTAGTAATGTATACTTCCCTTCAAGTTAGGGAAGACGGTTGGTTCTTATATGGTTTTAGCGATGAAGAAACAAGAAAGTTTTTTGATTTGTTGCTAAGCGTTTCTGGTATTGGTCCCAAAGCTGCGTTAGCAATATTAAATGAATTTACTCCGGAAAAGTTAAATTGGGTTATTGCCAATAAAGATGAAAAAGCATTAACAAAGGTACCGGGGGTCGGTAAAAAAAATGCTCAGAGACTCTTTCTTGAATTGAAAGATAAAATTGGCTATACTTCTTTTACAAGCAATGAAGAGAGCGTGGAAAATTTCCAGGATTTGTGGGGAGATGTGTACAAGGGACTTTTGAGTTTAGGACTGTCGGCTGCTGAAGCCCGGGAAATTTTAGGTAAAATAGATAAAAAAAGCGTTAAAACTCCCGAGGAAGGTATTGCCCTTGCTTTAAGATTTTTAAACAAATAAATAGAAATAAGGTGAAAAAATATGGAGGAAAGATTAGTTTCGGGATATGAGTTAACGGAAGATGAAAATGAGTTTAGCCTAAGACCGCGAAGATTAAGTGAATATATTGGACAGCAGAAGGTAAAAGAAACAATTTCAATTTTTATTGAAGCAGCAAAAAAACGAAATGAAGCCTTAGACCATGTTCTTTTGTTTGGACCTCCCGGTCTGGGTAAAACTACTCTTGCTACCATTATTGCTAATGAACTGGGAGTAAATATTAAAATAACGTCCGGCCCAGCCCTTGAACGCCCTGGGGATTTAGCCGCAATTTTAACTAATCTTGGGGAAAAAGATGTGTTGTTTATCGATGAAATTCATAGACTTCCCAGGATTGTAGAAGAAGTTTTATATTCTGCTATGGAGGATTTTGCTCTTGATATTATGTTAGGCAAAGGTCCGGGGGCCAGAAGCTTGAGGCTGAGTTTGCCTAAATTTACCTTAATTGGGGCTACTACCCGGGCGGGGCTTTTAACTTCGCCTCTGCGCGACCGTTTTGGTATGGTCCACCGCTTGGAGTTTTATTCGGTGGAAGAATTAATGCTAATAATAAATCGGTCGGCAGCATTATTAAAAACCGAAATTACCCCTGAAGGTAGTTTTGAAATTGCCAAACGTTCCCGGGGTACACCGCGCATAGCTAATAGATTATTAAAACGAGTAAGGGATTATGCAGAAGTTCGGAGCAGCGGGGTAATAAATCTTGATAACGCTAAGGCAGCGTTAGATTTATTGGAAATTGATGAGCTGGGTTTAGATCCAACCGATCGTTTAATTTTAAAAACAATGATTGAAAAATACCAGGGGGGGCCGGTGGGCATTGAGGCTATTGCCGCTTCCATTTCTGAAGAGGTTGATACCATAGAAGATGTGTATGAGCCATTTTTACTCCAAATTGGGTTCATAAAAAGAACCCCAAGGGGGCGTGTGGTAACCAAGCTTGCCTATGACCACTTAGGTATTGCTTACAACAAAAATGATGGGGAACTGTCGTTATGGTAGAGGTGAAAACATGGAACTTTTACTGCACATTTGCTGTGCTCCATGCAGTATTTACCCGGTGGAAAGGTTAAGAGAAATGGGATATAACATAACAGGGTATTTTTATAATCCTAATATCCACCCCTATCAGGAGTTTAAAAGACGAAGAGAAACTTTAAAACAGTACGCTTCTCTAATAAACTTAGAAGTTATCTATGAAAACGATTATCCTCTCACTGAGTTTCTAAAAGGCAGTCTGGAATATCCGGGCATACGCTGCGGATTTTGTTATGAAACCCGTTTGGAAAAAAGCTTTCAAAAAGCCAAAAGTTTAGGAATTAATCACGTTTCCACAACCCTTTTGGTTAGCCCCTATCAGAAACACGACTTAATTAAGGAGATAGGACTGAACTTAGCAGAAAAATATGGTTTAAACTTCGTTTATGAAGATTTTCGTCCGGGTTATCGGGCCGCTTATCAAAAAGCTAAAGAACTCGATTTATACAGGCAGCCGTATTGCGGCTGTATCTTTAGTGAAAAGGAAAGATACTATAAGGAAGGGAAGTAAGCTATGGGAGAAATGGGAAAATTTCTAATGTTAATCGGGATAATCTTAATTATCACCGGTTTTTTCTTTTTTATGGGAGAGAAATTTTTACACTTAGGGCGTTTGCCTGGGGATATTTTAATCCGGAAGGGAAATTTTACTTTCTTTTTTCCACTGGCTAGTTCTATATTGTTAAGTCTTTTGTTAACTTTAATACTTAACTTACTTTTTCGCCGGTAAGACCCCATGAAAAATTTATTGCTTAACGAATACATTTTTGGGGGTTAATTATGCAGCCCAACAATCCAATTAATGACGAAATATTCGAGCAAATGATTCGCCAACATGAAAGTCTTATTTTTGGGATTGCGGCCCGATTGACGGGACGTTTTATTACTAAGTCCGATGATGAATACAGCATTGGCCTCCTGGCTTTAAGTGAGGCTATACAAAGTTATAATTCCGCTAAAGGGGTAGGATTTGAAAAATTTGCTGCTCAAATAATCAGACGAAGATTAATTGATTTTTACCGGCAAAATAAGTCTTATCAGCAAAATTTGCCGCTGGATGAAAGTTTTTTATCGCAAAGAAATTTAATTGACGAAGTGGATGTACGCCTGGAAATTGCTGAATATGAAAAGCTTTTAAAACAATTTAATATAACTTTTGCCGAATTGGTTAAAGTTTCGCCAAAGCATAAAGATAGCCGGCAGAAATTAATAATGCTTGCTAAAGGTATAGCGGAAGATGAAGAATTTGTTCGACAGCTTATCAGAACTAAAAAGCTACCCCTGCAAAGCATTTCCGAACGTTTTAAGATTAAGCAAAAGACCATAGAAAAGTATCGGAAATACTTGGTAGCCATTATCTTGATTTACTGGGGAAGGTTTACCGGTTTACAGGCCTACCTTGGCTGGGGAGGTGAATAATAATGGGCCGGGGCGTAATTGTGGAAAAAGTAAATGAAAACTCTTATCTAATCTTGTCTGAAGGCCGATTTTTGCAAGTGAAATTAGCGGGAAGTTATAATGTTGGGGATGAAGTTGAATTTCCCGAACGGACAGTTTATTCTTTGGGCTTTAGCCTTAAAATTGTTGCCCTGGTTGCTTCTTTATTGTTATTTTTTGCCCCGGTTTACCTTACCTATGCCAAGGAAAAGGAAGTGGTTGCCTATCTAACTGTCGGTGGAACCAAGGGAGTAAAAATAGGCATAAATTACCGGGATAAGGTGATTAAAGTTTTACCTCTTTCTTCGGAGGGTGAAAAATACCGCGATGAATTAAAAGGATTAAAGGTTGAACAGGCAATTACTAAAGTTACTTCGGAATTAGGAACAAGTGAGGAAATTAAGCTGGAGGTATTACCCGGAAAAAAATTTAACGTTCATAAACTGCAAAAATATCTTCCAGACCAAAAACCCAAACCCCAACCTCAACCTTCGATTTCTGGAAAAAATAAAAAACCTGTCGAAAACGTAAATAAGAAAGAGAAGATAAAAACAAAGGAAAACAGGAAAAACTTTCGGGAAAATCCAAAAGATGATAAAATTAAAAAGGAATCAGGGAAAAAACAAGAAAAGGTTTTAACCGGGGGAGGAGGCAAAAATAGTGAAAAAACCACTGAAAAAATTAATGATACTGCTGCTAATCGTAGCGGCTCTTCTCCTAAGGGTAATGCCGACTCTGGCTGGAGAGCAGGTAAAGGTTCGAATTTTGCTGAAAGATCTACCCAAGACCGAGAGCCAAAAGGTAAAGCTAAGCGGTAAATATCAAATTTATGACGGAAGTATCTTAAAAAACGTGGAAGATTTAATTTATAAAGATCCCAATGAAACTATTTTTACAATTAAACTAAAAACCATTGAGATAGCAGCAAATCTTTCGGAATATTGGCTTGAGCTTTACAAAGACAATGACCCGACACCATTTTTAGTTACTAAAAATCCTGTTATTTTTCAGGCTTATAGTGATACTACAGAAAATTTTAACTTAACACCGGAACGTACCTTACCTCAACGCTTAGAACGTTACCGCGGTGATTTAATAATAATACCAAAAGCTACCGGTATAAGGTTAGTTAATCGCCTTTCCTTAGAAAAATACCTTTATGGTGTGGTTCCCAATGAAGCTTCTGCTTCCTGGCCGGTAAATGCAATAAAAGCCCAGATTTTAGCAGCCAGAACCTATGCCTATAGCCATCTAAATCCTGATAAAGAATTTGATTTGTACCCGGATCAAAGAAGCCAGGTTTACGGAGGCTTGAGCTCCGAATTTAGCTCGGTAAATGCTCTGGTTGATCAAACTGCCGGAGAAGTGATAACTTATAATGGAAAGGTTATTACTGCTTTGTTTCATTCCAGTAACGGCGGATATATTGAATCCAATAGTACCATTTACGGTACAACGGAGTTACCGTACCTGAAAGCGAAAAAGGATATTTATGATGATGAAGCCGCTCTTCTTTTAAAAGCTCGCGGGTCAAGTAGTTATAATGTTATCCGGTGGATAAAAGAATATACGGCTTCTGAGTTGCGGGAGCAGCTAAAAAAATCGGGATATGATGTTGGAGAGGTAAAAGAAGTAAAAATAACCAAAACCGCAACAACCGGACGGGCAATGGAAGTAACGGTTACAGGGGAAAAGGGTAGTAAAATATTAAAATATGATGGAGCCATCAGAAAAGCTCTCGGTTTAAATAGCTCGCGTTTTACCGTTAAAGTTTCTGAAAAGAAATACGAAACCAAGTTTGTCCCGTTGAATGCTACCGAACAACCCAAGATATATGTGATAACCGGGGATGGAGAGACAAAAGAGGTGGATAAAGAGAATTTAAATGTGATTGGTAGTAAGGAAGTTGCAATGGAAAACGGCGGAGCTGGATATAATATTGTTGAAGAAATACCGCAAAAATTTACTTTCATAGGTCAGGGCTGGGGGCACGGCCTTGGCATGTCCCAGTGGGGAGCCTGGGCAATGGCGCAGCAGACCAAAAACCATCCTCCCTTTGACTACAGGGAGATAATCAAGTATTATTATACTGGTGTTGAAATAACTAAGATATATTAGAGGTGAATGATGAAGCTTAAGGATTTTGATTACTACCTTCCCGAGGAACTGATTGCCCAAACTCCCCTGGAAAAAAGAGATGAATCGCGGCTTTTGGTCTTAAAACGCCAAACCGGTGAAATTACCCATGATGTATTTAAAAATTTAAAGAGATATTTGGTGCCCGGTGATTTGTTAGTAGTAAATAAGACGAGGGTCATACCTGCCAGACTTTTTGGGGTACGTGAGCAGGGAGGAGAAGTGGAGATCCTCTTGTTAAAAAGGATGAACTTCAGGGAGTGGGAGGTCCTGGTGAAGCCCGGAAGGCGTGCCCGGGTTGGCACCAGGCTTATTTTTGCACCCGGGGTTTTAGAAGGAGAAATTGTGGCCCAAACGGAAGTGGGAAGGATAATTAAATTTAGCTTTCAGGGAGTATTTGAAGAAATTTTAAATCAGTTGGGGCAAACTCCCCTTCCGCCTTATATTAAAGAAAAATTAAAAGACCCGGAGCGCTATCAAACGATTTATGCTAAAGAACCCGGGTCGGCGGCTGCCCCTACGGCAGGATTACATTTTACCAGGGAATTAATTTCCGAACTAAAAGATTACGGGGTTGAGTTTGCCGAGGTTTTACTTCATGTGGGGCTGGGCACTTTTAAACCGGTAAAGACGGAAAATATTTTAGAACACAAGATGCACGAAGAGTATTATGAAATTGAAAACGAGGCCGCGGAAAAAGTAAATAAAGCAAAAAGAGAGGGAAGAAGGGTCATTGCTGTTGGAACCACGGTGGTAAGGGTGTTAGAAAGCGTTGCCGATAAAGGACAGGTAGCTCCTGCCAAGGGTTATACCGACCTCTTTATATATCCAGGATTTAATTTTCAAATCATCGACGGTTTAATTACTAATTTTCACTTACCAAAATCAACCCTGCTCATGCTGGTTTCTGCTTTTGCTGGCAGGGAAAAAGTTCTCAATGCTTACGAAATTGCTGTTAGATTAAGGTATCGCTTTTTTAGCTTTGGTGATGCCATGTTAATAATTTAAGGAGGTTTATGATGTTTTCTTTTAAACTGCTAAAAAAAGACCCCAATACCAGAGCGAGACTTGGACTTTTAAAAACCTTTCATAATGTGGTGGAGACTCCGGTTTTTATGCCTGTTGGTACCCTGGCAACGGTTAAGACCATGAGCCCAGAAGAGTTAAAGGGTATCGGAGCTCAAATAATTTTATCCAATACCTATCATTTATATTTACGGCCAGGGGAGGAGCTTATTGCTAAAGCCGGAGGTTTACATAAATTCATGAACTGGGACCGGGCTATCTTAACCGATTCGGGTGGTTTTCAGGTGTTTAGCTTGGGACCGTTGCGGACAATTAGTGAGGAAGGTGTCACTTTTAAATCCCACATTGATGGGAGCACGCATTTTATGAGCCCGGAAAAGGCGGTAAAAATTCAAGAAGCTCTTGGTTCAGATATTGCTATGGTTTTTGATGAATGTGCCCCGTATCCGTCCGAATATTCTTATGCTAAGGAAGCAATGAAGCGAACTTACCGCTGGGCAAAAAGGTGTAAAGAAGTTCACCGCCGGGAAGACCAGGTGCTTTTTGGGATTGTTCAAGGAAGCATTTACCCCGATTTAAGGGTGGAAAGTGCCAAGTATTTAACGGAACTTGATTTTCCGGGATATGCTGTTGGTGGATTAAGTGTCGGTGAGCCAAAACCTTTAATGTATGAGATGTTAGAAGTTTTGGAACCGCATTTACCCCAGGACAAGCCCCGTTATTTAATGGGGGTTGGGTCTCCGGATGCTTTAATTGAAGGGGTAATCCGGGGTATAGATATGTTTGACTGCGTCTTACCCACCAGGATTGCCCGCAATGGAACGGTTTTTACCAGGTATGGTAAATTAGTGGTAAGAAATGCTGCTTACAAAGAAGATTTTCGTCCAATTGAAGAGGACTGCCAGTGCTACACCTGCCGCAATTACAGCCGGGCTTACATTCGCCATTTGTTACATAATGATGAGGTGCTTGGAATTCGCCTGACAACTATCCATAACCTCCATTTTTTAATAAACTTAATGAAGGAAATCAGAAAAGCAATTAAAGAGGAGAGGTTGTTGGTTTTTGCCCGAGAATTTTTACAAAATTATGAGCAGGGAAAAGATTAAAAAAGTCGAATATAGTTTTAGGTGTTTTTTATACAATAGAAGGGGGTAAGATAAATGTCCAGTAAGATTTTTACACCACAAGTAGTAACAATTATTTACCTTGTAGTCTTCTTTCTCATTGTCTATTTTTTTATGATTCGACCGCAAAACCAAAGACAAAAGCAGCATCAGGAATTTTTAAATGCCCTTAAAGTGGACGACAAAGTATTAACGGCGGGAGGATTAATTGGTGAGGTAATTAAAATTAAAGAAAAAACGGTGGTTCTTAGATTATCCGATAATGTAAAGGTAGAAATTTTAAAATCTGCGATAACCGGACCGTACAAGGAATAATTCAAGCTGGGTGATGGCTCTGTGCTGACCTTGGCCGATGTAAAAAAGGATCCGATGGTGGAAGCGTTCATAAAGAAAAGTAACGAACATCTTGGAACCCTCGGGTATACCGAACACGGGTTTAGACATTTGGGGCTGGTTTCGGCAATTGCCAAAAACATTTTGGACCGTTTGGGCCATCCCGAGCGGGAAGGAGAGCTGGCAGCAATCGCTGGATATCTCCATGATATAGGAAATGCTATTAATCGCCAGGAACACGGTTTAACCGGAGCGCTTTTGGCTGCGCAAATTTTAGAAAGGCTTGGGATGGATTATGAAGAGATAGCCATTGTTATTTCTGCCATAGGCAATCATGAAGAACAGTATGGCCAGCCGGTTAATAACGTTGCTGCGGCCCTGATCTTGGCGGATAAGTCCGATGTTCACCGGTCCCGGGTGAGGAATCAGGATCCTGCTACTTATGATATTCACGACCGCGTAAATTCTGCGGTAGAGCACTCTTTTGTCTGGGTAAACGAACAAAAAAGAACGATAACTTTGGAATTAATAATAAATACCGAGATTTGTCCGGTAATGGAGTATTTTGAGATTTTTCTAAGCAGAATGGTATTATGCCGGAAGGCAGCCGAGTTTTTAAAATGTAAGTTTGAGTTAGTGATAAATGGCACAAAATTGCTTTAAGAAATTGACAATTAGATGCAAGCAAAAGTATAATAGCTTTGTTAATGTCAACAGAGGAGGAATTTGGGAGTGAGGTTAGGTAAATTTACCCTATTTAGTGGCGTATTAATTTTAATCTTGATCCTTGGATGGTATACATTTTTAGGTTTTGGAGCGGTCAAGCCCTTGGTAAAATATACCACCTTGGGACTTGATTTGCAAGGTGGAGTGCACGTGGTATTTCAGGCCAAGGAGCTTCCCGGCAGTCCAGTTAACGACAAAACTATGCAGAGTACCATTTCCATTATTGAAACGCGGGTAAATGAATTGGGTATTTCAGAACCCATCATTCAAAAGCAGGGAAAAGATCGAATTATTGTGGAAATCGCCGGCTATAAAAATCCCGAGGAAGCGGTAAGAACTTTAATTAAACCGGCGGTGCTGGAGTTTAAATCGCCTGAAGGGGAAGTTATTGTTTCGGGTAAAGATTTAAGGGATGCCATTGAAGCCAAAGACCCCAATACCGGCTTAGCCGAAGTGGATCTTACTTTTAATGCTGAGGGTGCGAAAAAATTTGCTGACTTTACTACTAAAAATGTTAATCGCAATTTAGGTATATACCTTGACGGTAAGCTTTTGCAAAATCCAGTTATTAAGGAACCGATAACGAACGGTAAGGCACGGATAACCGGATACAAAGATTTAGAGGAAGCCCATCGCATTGCTGTTTTGCTTCGTTCTGGTGCTTTGCCTTTAAAACTTGAGATTCTGGAAAAGAAGGTTGTAGGTCCAACTTTAGGGGCCGATTCTTTAAGACGTTCGGTAAGAGCAAGTATTATAGGCGTGATAGCCATCTTTGTGTTTATGATTTTATATTATCGTTTTCCCGGATTTATCGCTGATTTTGCGCTAATTTTATACGCAACTATTGTTTTAGGGGTGATGATTGCTCTAAAGGCTACTTTAACTTTACCCGGAATTGCAGGTTTTGTTTTGTCCATGGGTATGGCGGTTGATGCGAATATTTTGATTTTTGAGAGGTTAAAAGAAGAATTGAGAATGGGTAAAACTTTACGGTCAGCTATCGATGCCGGTTTTAAACGGGCCTTTTTAACGGTTTTTGACTCCAACGCTACCACCCTTATTGCCGCCGTAATCCTCTACTTCCTGGGTACCGGGCCAATTCGGGGATTTGCGGTTACCTTGAGTATCGGTATCATCGCCAGTATGTTTACGGCAATTACCTTTACCCGCTGGCTGTTGTTCTTAGCGGCAGATTCTAAAGTCGTTAAAAATCCTAAACTGTACGGGGCATAAGGGGGTAAGGCCATGTTTCACATCATAAAGAATAGAAAATACTGGTATATAATATCACTATTAATTATTGTTCCCGGGATTATTTCCCTTTTTATTCAGGGTCTTAATTGGGGTATAGACTTTACCGGCGGAACGATTTTAGAAGTAAAGTTTAGCAAAAATGTAGTTTCCCAGGACATCAGAAATGTTATAACCCAAATGGGGTTTAAAGTTAGCTCAATTCAGTTAACCGGTGAAGGAAATTATCTAATTCGTACTGAAGAGTTAGACACGGTGAAAAGGGATGCTGTAATTAAAGCTTTGGAAGATAAACTGGGGAAGGTAGAGGTTTTACGTGAGGACCGGATTGGGAGCGTTGTTAGCCGCGAATTGCTGCAAAAAGCTTTTTTGGCTTTATTAATTGCTTCGGTGTTAATGTTACTTTATATTACCTTTCGCTTTGAATTTTACTTTGGGGTTGCGGCGATTATTGCTTTACTTCATGACGTATTTGTTACCATCGGGCTTTTCTCGATATTTCAATGGGAAGTGGACAGCAGTTTTGTGGCTGCGATATTAACGATTATCGGTTATTCCATTAACGATACCATTGTTATCTTTGACCGAATTAGGGAAAATCTGAAGAAACGGGAAAAGGGAGAGGCCTTAGATGATCTAATAAACAAAAGCTTGTGGCAAACAATGGCTCGCTCGATAAATACGGTATTAACGGTTATCTTTGTTTTGGTTTCCCTGTTGCTTTTTGGAGGTTCAAGTATCAAAGTATTTGTTACTGCCATGTTAATTGGGGTAACCAGTGGTGCTTATTCATCGATATTTAATGCAAGTCCCATTTGGTTTGATTTAAAACGCTTGAGTTCAAAGAGAAAAAATTAAAAGAATAAAAGTATAAAACACGAGGTTTGCGCCTCGTTTTTTTTTAAAGTTGAAAAAAATATAAAAGAGAAAGGGGTAGTTAAATTGCAGGAAAAAGCTTTAATTACGGTTATCGGTGAAGATCGGGTAGGAATAATTGCAAAAGTGGCTACTCTTTTAGCTGAGGCTAACGTTAATATTTTGGATATCAGTCAGACCATCACCGGTGGACTCTTTACCATGATTATGATGGTAGATATTACTCACTGTAACCTTGAGTTTGAAGCGTTAAAAAAGTCTTTGAGTGATTTGGGAGCACAATTAAATTTAAAAATTGAAATTCAACATGAAAATATTTTTCGAGCTATGCACCGAATTTAGGGGGGGGTTAAATGTTTAACTTTGGAGAAATTTTAGAAACTCTTAAAATGATTCAGGAGGAAAACCTGGATATCAGAACGATCACATTAGGAGTAAGTCTTCTGGATTGTGTCGATAGCAGTATCGCGAAAACCTGTGAAAACATAAAGCAGAAAATCAGAGAAAAAGGGCAGTACTTGGTGGAAACTGCCAAGAAATTAGAGATAAAGTATGGAATACCGATTGTCAACGCCCGGGTTGCGGTTACCCCGATTTCGCTGTTAGCAGGGGGATTTACTGAAACCGAAACGGTTAAAATAGGTTATGCTTTAGAAGAAATTGCGCAGGAAATTGGGGTAAATTTTATCGGTGGATTTTCGGCGTTAGTACATAAGGGCTTTACAAAGGGGGACATAAATGTATTAAATACTATTCCCCGGGTACTGGCGGAGACGGAACGGGTATGTGCTTCAATCAATGTGGCGACCACCAGAGCAGGGATTAATATGGATGGAATTAATTTTTCGGCACGCATAATAAAGGAAACGGCTGAACGGACCAGAGATAAGGATGGACTGGGATGTGCCAAAATTGTAGTCTTTGCCAATGCCCCGGAGGACAATCCTTTTATGGCTGGAGCTTTTCATGGAGTGGGTGAAGCGGATTACGTTGTTAATGTTGGGGTAAGCGGTCCGGGTGTGGTCAAACGGGTTGTAGAAAAAATTCCTGGAGCGGACTTGGAGGAACTGGCCAATGAGATTAAGAAAACGGCCTTTAAAATAACCAGGGTGGGGGAGTTAATCGGTAAAGAAGCGGCAAAAATGTTAGGGGTAAAATTTGGCATAGTTGACTTATCCCTTGCACCAACTCCTGCCATGGGTGATAGTGTTGCAGAGATTATTGAAGCTATGGGCTTGGAGTATTGCGGTGCGCCGGGGACAACGGCTGCTTTAATGATGTTAACCGACGCGGTAAAAAAGGGAGGTGCTATGGCGTCGTCCATGGTAGGTGGCTTATCCGGTGCATTTATTCCCGTGAGCGAGGATATGGGGATGGTTCGAGCGGTTGAGGTAGGCGCGCTCAATATTGAAAAGTTAGAAGCGATGACTGCGGTTTGTTCGGTTGGCCTGGATATGATAGCTATCCCCGGTGAGACACCGGTTTCGACCATTGCGGGTATTATTGCCGATGAGATAAGTATTGGCGTTATTAATGGAAAAACCACCGCGGTACGCATCATTCCGGTCCCTGGGAAAAAAGCTGGCGAATATGTGGAATTTGGCGGCTTATTGGGCCGTACTGTCATAATGGATGTCAATCGGTTTAGCAGTGAAAAATTTGTAATGCGCGGCGGACGAATTCCTGCTCCCATCCAAAGTTTAAGAAATTAAGTAACCGGTTATAATAATTTTGAAAGTAGGGGTAAAGGTGGAGCGGGATAACATCGCCGAAGCTGTCGAGAAATTGGTAGTGAAGTTAGAGCAGGTGAAAATCAAGGAATATGTTGAAATGTTAGAAAATCCCGGAAGACTTATTTTTTTAAATTTTCTTTTGGGGATTGGGCGGGGGATTGGGGCTGCTATTGGATTTTCTGTGGTAAGTGTAGTTTTAATTTATCTTTTAAAGCACTTACTGGTTTTGAATCTACCGGTTATCAGTGATTTTATCGCTAAAATTATTCAGTTAGTTAATTTAAGACTTGGGTATTAAACGCAAAAAAGGAGTTAGTTATAATGGATATTGCAATATTTAAGAAGATGCTTTTAAAGCAAAAAGAGGAATACGAAAAAAGGCTTTTAGAATTAAAGAAAAGTGAAGAAAATCCTTTTTTTGAGAGTACCCAGGAACTTTCTTTTTACGATAATCACCCCGGAGATTTAGGCAGTGAAAGTTTTGAAAGAAGCAAAGATTTGGCCCTTATCGATAATCTAAAATTAAAGTTAAGACAAATTGACGAAGCTATAGCCCTGATAAATCAAGGAAAGTATGGCCGCTGTATAGATTGTGGCCAGAAAATTCCAGTTGACAGGCTTTTAGCTAATCCTGTAGCAATTCGTTGTGTTGCCTGCCAAAAACGAGTGGAAGAAAGAACTGTACCTTCTATAAGACCGGTAGAAGAACAAGTGCTTTCACCTTTTATGGAAAAATTTAATCATGATAATACTTCCCAAGCCCTTTTTGATGGAGAAGATTCCTGGCAGGCGGTGGCAAATTTTAATACCCGGGAGAATATTTTTTATGAAGATTTGCCGCCCGAAGAAGAAAACAGCAGCACCGATGAGGTAGATTCTATTCCTTTTGAAATTGGGGATGATGGAGTTATTTACCAAAACATTAAAGGGGTAGATGATGAAAGTAGACCACAACACCGGTAAAAGTGAGGTTGGCGAAAGTGGTGTATTTTTTACTGCTTTCTTTTGGCTTTTTTTTATTGGACCAATTGTCAAAATATTTTATTATAAAAAATTTTGCCCTGGGGCAATCGGTTAAAATACTTTCCTTTTTCAGCATTACTCATGTAAAAAATCCGGGGGCAGCATTTAGTATGTTACCCAATCAACGAGGAATATTTATATTAATAACCATTTTTGTTTTAAGCGGAATCTTAATTTATTTGGTAACTACCGGTAATAGAAATCGTTTTCTTTTAACATCATTAGCTCTTATTTTTGGTGGAGCTCTGGGAAACTTTTACGACCGTCTGACGCAGGGACAGGTGACGGACTTTTTGGATTTTCACTTCTGGCCTGTATTTAATTTGGCCGATAGTTTTATTACCATAGGGCTTTTGCTTTTTACCTATCAGTTTTTGCTGAAAAAGGAGTAGCAAAAATGGATACAGAAATAAAAGTAGTGGTAAATTCAGAGTATAGCGGTTTACGACTGGATAAGTTTTTAGCTGAACAGGAAGAATTGGAATTATCTCGAAGTTTTATTAAAAAGTTAATTGAGGAAGGAAAAGTTACGGTAAATGGATTACATCGCAAAGCAAGTTATAAAGTAAGGGGAGGAGAGATTATAGCGGTTTTACTTCCTCCTCCCCGCGAACTATCGGTTAAACCCGAAGAAATTCCGTTAGACATTGTTTATGAAGATGAGGATTTGGTTGTGGTAAATAAAAAAGCGGGCATGGTGGTTCACCCGGCTGAAGGAAATTGGGATGGAACTTTGGTGAATGCCCTTTTATATCATTGTCAAAATTTATCGGGCATTGGTGGAGTGCTGCGACCGGGTATTGTTCACCGTTTGGACAAAGATACTTCTGGTTTACTGGTGGTGGCGAAAAATGACCTGGCCCATCAGTCATTAGCAGAACAAATTAAAGAGAAAAAAGCTGTTCGGGAATACTGGACAATTGTCCATGGTTATTTGAAAAATAAAGAAGGAATTATTGATCTTCCTATTGGACGCCATCCCAGAGACCGCCAGAAGATGGCGGTAGTTTCCAACGGAAAAACTGCCCAGACGGTCTATAAGGTTTTAGAAGAGTTTAATAAGGGATTTACCTTAATTCAGGCTAAACTTTTAACGGGACGTACTCATCAAATCCGGGTTCATTTTAGTTACTTGGGTCATCCGGTTTTGGGAGACCCAAAATACGGACCCCAGAATAATCCTTTTGGGGTCAAAAGACAAATGCTTCACGCTATAAAGCTATCTTTTATTCATCCCCGTTCTGGAGAATTACTTGAGTTTACCGCTCCATTGCCGGAAGACTTTCAAAGGGTGCTTGCAAAATTAAGGGGTTAATTAAGAGATTTTTTCCATTCCTCTATTAACGGTTGGAGCTCTTTTTCCAGGTCATCCGGTAAACTGGTCACAGGATAGGTGGATAATTCTACTTTTTCGGTAATGTAAATGGGAGCTTTGAAATATATTGCCAGGGCAAGTCCGTCATTGATACGGCAGTTATAAAACTGTTCTTTCCGACCTTTTTTTAATGATAATACAGAAAATACTCTATCGGCAAAGATGTCGGTAATAGTTAGCTCCTTAACTTTTAAGTTATTTGTTTTGATAATTTCTAAAAGAAGGTTATAAGTTTCCGGTTGTTCAGGAATAAAGTTTTCCAAAGAAAAAAGAATAGGTTCTAATTCTTTGGGAGTAAAAAATAAAGGAAGGACAAATTCCTGATTTTCATCAATAAGTAATACAACTGGATTCATATCGCTATCAAAGACTATTGTTTGGAACGCTACTTTTTTCATGCTTGGTACCTCCTTCTTTAAAACATTTATTTTCGCCTTTTGTGAGATAATTTCCTTCTTGACAAAGAAAAAAAAAGTTGTTACTCTTAGTATAACTGAATGACCTTTAAACTGGTCCTGTGAGGCTAGTAAGGGTTTAATAAGGCAATACTAAACCTGCACGCGCCTCACGTGTGCAGGTTTTAAATTTATATGGAGGGGTATAAATGGGTTTAAAAACTAAAGCTAAAATTATGGATGAAGACGGGATTAGACGGGCAATACGGCGTATTGCGCACGAAATTGTGGAGAAAAACAATGGCGTGGAAAATTTAGCCTTAATTGGGATAAGGAGACGGGGTGTGCCTATTGCCCGGAGGATAGCGGAAGAAATTAAGCAGTTTGAAGGGGTAGAGGTCCCTGTGGGGATCCTGGATATTACTCTTTACCGGGATGATCTCTCGTCATTGAGCCATCAGCCGGTGGTACACCAAACGGAAATTAATTTTCCGGTAACAGGGAAAAAACTTGTTTTAGTGGATGATGTTTTATATACCGGTCGTACCGTGCGGGCAGCTTTGGATGCCTTAATGGATTTAGGGCGTCCTATGTTAGTGCAGCTGGCGGTTTTAATCGACCGGGGTCACAGGGAGATTCCGGTTCGAGCTGATTATGTAGGTAAAAATGTTCCAACCTCAAAAAAGGAAGTAATTCATGTGCATTTAGCTGAAATCGATGGGGACGAAGCGGTTTATATAATGGAAAAAGAAGATGAATAAAAGGCGACCCTTTTAAATAGGTCCTGAGAGGCCTAAAAGGGGTTGACGGGTTTTGTTAACTCCCGGAGGCCTCCGGGAGTTTTTTTATAAGGAGGTAATATGGTGAAACGGAAACACTTGCTTGGTCTTCAAGAATTAAGTAAAGAAGAAATTAATACTATCTTAGATATTGCCCGCCCGATGCGTGACATAATAATGCGGGACATAAAGAAAGTTCCAACATTAAGAGGGAAAACGGTTGCAACCCTTTTTTACGAACCTTCAACCCGTACCAGAAGTTCCTTTGAGTTGGCCGCCAAATTTTTAAGTGCCGACACACTGAGTATCAACGTTAGCAGTTCCAGTGTGCAAAAAGGGGAATCACTCATTGACACCATCCGGACTTTGGAAGCAATGGGCGTGGAAATCATAGCCGTACGTCACCAGCAGTCGGGAGTTCCCAAGTTTATTTCTCTCAATACAAAAATGTCGGTTATTAACGCCGGGGATGGGTTTCACGAGCATCCAACCCAGGCCTTGTTAGATTTATTTACCATAAAGCAAAAGCTTTATAAAATTGAAGGTTTAAAAGTGGCAATAATTGGTGACATTTACCACAGCCGGGTGGCTCGCTCTAATATTTGGGGGTTAATCAAATTAGGGGCCGAAGTAACCGTTTGCGGTCCTCCTTCTTTAATACCGGTGGAAATCGAAAAACTTGGGGTAAGAGTAGAAATAAATCTTCAGCGAACTCTGGAGTGGGCTGACGTTGTCAATGTGTTACGAATTCAAAAAGAACGGCAGGATGCAGGATATTTAACGACCTTAGATGAATATCGCGACTGGTATGGTTTAACCCAGGAAAAGCTGGAAAAATTAAAAGGTAAAAAATTGCTTATTCTTCACCCGGGGCCGATGAACCGTGGTGTAGAAATTGACGATTATGTTGCCGATAGCCCTAATGCGGTGGTAAATGAACAGGTTACCAATGGGGTAGCGGTCAGAATGGCGGTTTTATATTTGTTAGCCGGGGGGAACGAAAGTGGGAATGTTGATTAAAAACGGTAATGTGGTAATGGTTGAAGACGGGAAAATAAGAAAAATGGATGTCTTGATAGACAAAGGTATCATAGTTGAAATTTCCCCTGAAATCAACCGCAGTGATGTTGAGGTAATTGACATTGAAGGAAAATTTTTAATTCCCGGATTAATTGATATGCACGTTCATTTCCGGGATCCAGGATATACCCACAAGGAAGACATTCATTCCGGAAGTAACGCCGCTCTGGCCGGGGGGTTTACCGGTGTTTTAATGATGCCCAATACCGACCCGCCACCGGACAATGCGACGGTTATTTATTACTGGAAGGAAAAAAGCAAAAGTATTCCTCTAAATATACTTTTTTCCGGATGCATTACTAAAAATAGAGCAGGAAAAGAGCTTAGTAAATTTTATGAACTAAAAGAGGCTGGGGCTGTGGCTATTACCGATGATGGGAACTGGGTTGCCGATGGTGCTGTATTCAGACATGCTATGGAATATGCTGCTGCCCTCGACCTCTTGGTAATAACTCATGCTGAAGAACCGACAATTGCCAACCGGGGAGTTATAAATGAAGGTTACTGGTCTACCGTACTGGGGTTAAGGGGCATACCGAAAGCAGCGGAAAACATTGCAATATACCGGGACATTGAAATTGCCAAAATGACTGGAGCAAAACTTCATGTTGCTCATTTAAGTACGGCGGAAGGGGTGCGGTTGGTGGCGGCTGCGAAAAAACTTGGTCTTAAAGTAACGGCTGAAGTTACACCGCACCATTTAGTTTTGACCGATGAAGCTTTAGCCGGGTACGATACTAATTTAAAAGTAAATCCCCCGCTGCGCGAGGCAGAAGAGCAGAAAGCTTTACTTAAAGGTTTGTTAGAGGGGGTAATAGATGTTATAGCTACTGATCATGCTCCCCATGCTTCCTATGAAAAAAATGTAGAGTTTAACGATGCACCTTTTGGGATTGAAGGGTTAGAAACGGCTTTTCCGGTGTTGTATACCGAGCTGGTACTCAAGAAAAAGATTACATTAGAAAAGCTCCTTTTAAAAATGACGGTTAATCCAGCAAAAATCTTACAGCTGCCAAAGCAGGGAGATATAAAAAAGGGAAATTATGCTAATTTAACAGTAATAGATCCAAAGCTTACCTTAAAGGTAAGCGAAGAGTTGCTGGTTGGAAAGTCAAAGAATAATCCTTTTCTCGGGAGAACATTAACCGGTTGGCCAGTAATGACCATTTATCAGGGTATAGTGGCCTATCAGCGAATATTGAAAGGAGTGCAGTAGCTTGCCAAAAGGGATACTGATTTTAGAAGACGGATCTTGCTATGAAGGAGAAATTTACGGGTATGTTGGGGAAAATTTTGGGGAAGTAGTTTTTAATACGGGAATGACCGGCTATCAGGAAATATTAACCGATCCTTCCTATGCCGGACAAATAGTTGTCATGACTTATCCATTAATCGGTAATTACGGTTTTATACCCGAAGATAAGGAACGGGAAAAAAGCTTTGTACGCGGGCTGGTGGTCCGGGAATTGTGCGATTTTCCCAGTAACTGGCGCCAAAAAGAGCGATTAGAACACTTTCTTAATGAGGAAAAAATTGTTACTTTAGCGGGGGTAGATACCCGGGAAATTACAAAGAAATTACGCTTGTACGGAGTTATGAAAGGAATCATTTCAGCTTTTCCGGAAAAAAGGGCGGAATATCAGGAAAAAGTTAAGCTGCTCCCGGATATTTCTGGACAAAAACTTGCCTATCAGGTGGCAGGAGACGAGGTTCTTCATTATCCAGGCCAAAAACCGCGGGTAGTACTTGTTGACTATGGCGCAAAAAATAGTATTTTGCAATCGTTGTTAAAAAGGGGAGCAGAGGTTTTTGTTGTGCCTCCTCTAATGCCTGCTGAGCAAATATTAGCCTTAGCTCCCCAGGGGGTAGTGCTTTCTAACGGCCCTGGTGATCCCGCGGATTTACAGGAAAGTATTTTTGTCATCAGGCAATTAATTGGCAAGCTTCCCATTTTAGGAATATGTCTTGGACATCAACTTTTAGCTTTGGCCCACGGAGCTCAAACCTACAAATTAAAATTTGGCCACAGGGGTAGCAATCATCCGGTAATTGAAACGGAAAGTAAGAGAGTTTTCATAACTTCTCATAACCACGGTTTTGCTGTGCGGGAAGAAAGCTTAATTGGAACCGGTCTTGAGATCTGGTTTCGCAACTTAAATGATAATACCATTGAAGGCCTGCGAAGTAGATATAGTAAAATTCTTTCGGTACAGTTTCATCCGGAGGCGGCACCGGGACCCAATGATGCAGACTTTATTTTTGATTTGTTTTTAGAAATGATTGACAAGGGGGACAGCTATGCCTAAAAGAACAGATATTCAAAAAGTTATGGTAATTGGTTCGGGACCAATTGTCATTGGACAAGCAGCAGAATTTGATTATGCTGGCACCCAGGCCTGTAGAGCGTTAAAAGAAGAAGGATATGAAGTGGTGCTGGTAAATAGTAATCCGGCAACAATTATGACCGATGCCAATATTGCCGATAGGGTCTATATTGAACCATTAACTGTTGAATTTTTAGAAAAAGTAATAATTCAAGAAAAGCCGCAGGGAATAGTTGCTACTTTAGGAGGACAGGCCGGTTTAAACTTAACGGTAGAATTGTTTGAGCGAGGAATCTTGCAAAGGGAGAGCGTTCAGGTCCTCGGAACGCCCCTTGAAGCTATCAAGAAAGCTGAAGACCGGGAGTTATTTAAGGAAACCATGTTAGCCATTGGCGAACCGGTACCGGAAAGTACCATTGTAACCAATGTTGAGGATGGCCTTAATTTTGCACGCAGTATTGGCTATCCGGTAATAATTCGTCCTGCTTATACTTTGGGAGGTTCCGGTGGCGGAATTGCCCATAATGATGAAGAGTTTAAGGAAATTTGCCAGAGAGGTCTTAAGCAAAGTTTAATTCAACAGGTTTTGGTGGAAAAAAGTGTTGCCGGCTGGAAGGAAATTGAATACGAAGTTCTAAGAGATGCGATGGATAATGCCATTATAGTTTGTAACATGGAAAATATCGATCCGGTAGGCGTGCATACCGGCGATTCAATAGTGGTAGCTCCTTCCCAGACTTTATCCGATAAAGAGTACCAGCTTTTGCGTAATGCTTCGCTAAAAATAATTCGGGCTCTTAAGATAGAAGGGGGCTGTAATGTTCAATTTGCTTTAGATCCAAAAAGCTTTAAATACTATGTTATTGAAGTAAACCCGCGGGTTTCCCGTTCTAGTGCATTGGCGTCAAAAGCTACCGGCTATCCCATTGCTAAAGTTGCGGCAAAAATTGCGGTGGGTTTAACTTTACCGGAAATAACCAATGCGGTAACCGGTAAAACCACAGCAGCTTTTGAACCGGCTTTGGATTACGTGGTGGTAAAGATTCCCCGCTGGCCCTTTGATAAGTTTCGGACAATGGATAAAAGAATTGGTACCCAGATGAAAGCCACGGGAGAGGTAATGGCCATAGATCGAACTTTTGAAGGGGCATTGAACAAAGCATTACGTTCCTTGGAAATTGGAGTTTATGGTCTTTCCAAGAAGGGTTTAGACCTTACAAAGCTTGAGGAAAAGTTAAAATACCCCGATGATGAAAGGCTTTTTTACCTGCGGGAGGCGATAATTCAGGGTTATAGCCTTGAAAAGCTTTCGGAACTTACGGGGATTGACCAGTTCTTCTTAAAAAAGATTGAAAATATTGTACGTTTTGAGCAAAAAATTGCCCGCGAAGACCTAACAGCAGAACTTTTACTGGAAGCAAAGAAGCTCAATTTTTCCGACAGGGAAATTGCGGCTCTGAAAGGCTTGACGGAAGGGGAAGTTCGAAATTTAAGAGAAAAATACGGAATAAAACCGGTTTATAAAATGGTTGACACCTGTGCCGGGGAATTTGAAGCCAAAACTCCGTACTTTTATTCCACCTATGAAAAGGAAAATGAAGCTAAGGAAACTTCAGGCAAAAAAGCTATTGTTTTGGGTTCCGGACCTATCAGGATAGGTCAGGGAATAGAGTTTGACTACTGTTCGGTACATGCGGTCTGGACTTTAAGAGAGGAAGGGTACAAAGCAGTAATTATTAATAACAACCCAGAAACGGTCAGTACCGATTTTGACACATCCGATCGCCTTTATTTTGATCCTTTAACTTTTGAGGACGTTAAAAATATCATTGATCATGAAAAGCCGGAAGGAGTAGTTGTGCAGTTTGGAGGACAGACTGCCATAAATTTAGTTAAACCTCTTGCTCAGGCAGGGATCAAACTGTTTGGCAGCAGTGTGGAGGCCATTGATACGGCCGAAGACCGGCAAAAATTTGACGCTTTTTTAAACTCCTTGGGGTTAAAACGACCTGCAGGTAAAGGTGTTTTTGCTATTTCGGAAGCCGTGCAAACGGCTAAAGAAATTGGATATCCGGTGGTGGTTCGCCCATCTTACGTTTTGGGTGGCCGGGCAATGGAAATTGTTTATAATGAAGAGGAACTTAAAAATTACATGAAGTGGGCAACCCAAATTTCTCCGGAGCATCCGGTTTTAATTGACCGTTACTTGGAAGGACTGGAAATAGAAGTGGACGCGTTAGCGGATGGGAAAGAAGTGTTTATACCCGGGATTATGGAGCATATTGAACGGGCGGGAGTTCATTCCGGAGATAGTATAGCGGTTTATCCGACTTTACATTTAGATGCCGAGATGATCGATAAAATTTACGAGTATACCTGTAAAATTGCTTTGGGGTTGGGGATTAAAGGACTTTTAAATATTCAGTATGTGGTTTACGAAAACGAATTATATGTTCTTGAGGTTAATCCCCGGGCAAGTAGAACGATACCGTTTTTGAGTAAAATTACCGGAGTTCCCATGGTTAAAATTGCTACCCTATTATCCTTAGGGAAAACCTTACGAGAAGTTGGTTATCAAGGAGGAATTTTACCCACGAGAAATTTATGGGGTGTAAAAGCTCCGGTCTTTTCCTTTGCCAAGCTTACCAACTTAGATGTAAGTTTAGGACCGGAAATGAAATCGACGGGAGAGGTTATGGGAGTTGCCCAAACTTTTCCCGAAGCATTGTATAAAGCTTTGATTGCTTCAGGAATTAAAGTTCCATTAAAAGGAACCGTCCTTGCTACCATAGCCGACCGGGATAAGGAAGAAGCATATGCTATCATTAAAAAATTTGCCGATTTAGGGTTTAGAATTTTTGCCACCGAAGGAACGGCAAACTTCCTGACAAGCAAAGGGTTAGATGTAGTTAAAGTGAAAAAACTTTCGGAGGGAACGTATAATATTCTTGACTTACTGCGGGATGACCAAATTCAATTGGTGATCAACACGCTCACCTCTGGAAGTCAGCCGGAAAAGGAAGGCTTTAGAATTCGCCGTACTGCCGTTGAGCTGGGCGTTCCGTGTCTTACTTCCTTAGATACGGCCCGGGCGATGGCCAATATGCTGGAATATTTAATCGACAAAGAAGAAGAAATTAAAGTTTATGCCCTTCAAGATTATCATTAAGGAGAGAGTTTATGCAGGATCTAAAAGGTTTAGTGGTGGAAAATATCCCTATTACAAAAGAAATCTATAAGCTGCAAGTTTCCGTACCGGAGGAAATATTGCCCGAAATTGTTCCGGGAAGTTTTGCCATGGTAAAGGTTGAAGCTAAAGGGGTGTTTTTGCGTCGCCCCTTTAGCTTTGCCGATGTGGATTTGAAAACTGGTTTGGTTACTTTTTACATTAAAACGGTTGGCCAGGGGACAAGAGCTTTACGGGAATTACCTCCCGGTCAGGAAATAAGGATGCTGCTTCCCTTGGGGCGGGGTTTTACAGTAATGCCCGGGAAAAGCCTGCTGGTTGCCGGAGGCATAGGGATTGCTCCGTTAAAATTTTTGGCTAAGGAAATTACCAAAAACGGGGGAGAAGTCCGCATAATTTATGGCGTGAAAAATACTGAAATGTTTATTCCGGAAATTGTTAATGCTTTTGAGGATGTAGAAGTTTACGCGGAAGTTTCAGGACTGGGAAAGAGAGGTTTGGTGTTAGATGGGCTTAAATCCACAGATCTTTCCACTTATAACCAGATTTATCTTTGCGGCCCCGAGGCTATGTTAAAAGCGGCAAAACCAGTATTACAGAACTATTCAGGACTGATAGAAGTTTCGCTGGAAAGCTTTATGGCGTGCGGGTTTGGAGCGTGTCTTGGATGTGCTGTTAAAGTTTTCTCCAACAATGAATTTGTCTATAAAAAAGTTTGTAAGGACGGTCCCGTATTTAACTTTAAGGAAGTGGTTTTATGAATCTAAAAGTTAAAATTGGCGAGCTTACTTTAAAAAATCCGGTGATGCCGGCCTCGGGAACCTTTGGTTTTGGCTTAGAATTTAAAGATATTTTTGACTTAAAAAACTTGGGAGCGTTAGTGGTAAAGACTATTACCAAAAATCCCCGGTTGGGGAACAGACCACCGCGGGTTTATGAAGTATCCTGCGGAATGATTAATTCAATTGGACTGGCCAATCCCGGGTGGGATTATTTTTGTGAGAAAATTTTACCGCAAATAAAGGACTTAAATGATATTTTAATTTTAAATATTGCCGGGGAGAGTGTTGAAGAGTTTCAATATTTAGCTCGGGAAGCTCAACGGTTTGACGAAATAAAAGCCTTAGAATTAAACGTATCTTGTCCCAATGTCAGTAAAGGTGGCATTGCTTTTGGGACCGATTTGGAAGCTTTAAAACAAATTGTGTCTTCCGTTAGAAAAATATATAGCAAAACTTTAATAGTAAAACTAACTCCAAATGTTACAGATATAACCGTTTACGCTAAAGCTGCGGAAAATGCGGGAGCTGATGCTTTAACCCTGATTAATACTTTTACCGGCATGGTAATTGATGTAAAAAGCAAAAAACCAGTATTGGGCAACAAGCACGGCGGGGTTTCGGGCCCGGCAATTCGACCCATGGCTGTAAAGATGGTTTATGATTGCTTTAAGGCGGTTTCTATTCCAATTATTGGGGTAGGAGGAATAGATAGCAAGGAGGCAGCCCTGGAATTTTTCCTGGCCGGAGCAACCGCCATTCAGGTCGGCAGCCAAAATTTTGTCGAACCGGGCTTTATGCCGCGGCTTATAAGGGAACTGGAAGAGTATTTACAGGAGGAAAATATTGAAAGTATTGCTAAATTAACTGGACTTGCCCATCGGGGGGAAGAAAATGTCTGAAAGATTAATTGTGGCGTTAGATGTTTCTGATAAGGAAAAAGCAATGGATATAGTTGAAGAGTTAAAGGATGTGGTTTCCTTTTTTAAGGTTGGGATGGAGTTATTTTACCGGGAGGGGCCTAAATTAATAGATGACCTAAAAAATTTGGGGCTGAAAGTATTTTTGGATTTGAAACTTCACGATATTCCCAATACCGTAGCAAGAGCATTAAAAAACTTAATAGACTTAGAAGTTGATATGGTTAACATCCATGCCCTGGGTGGAAAAGAAATGTTAAGAGCAGCATATTTGGTAAAGGATGAGGCATTAAAAAGAAAAGGCAAAGCCCCAATAATTCTCGGGGTTACTGTTCTTACCAGCATGAATCAGGAGAGTTTGGAGCAAGTTGGGTTTAAAATTAAACTATCTCAATTAGTGGCAGTTTTAGCTAAAGAGACCAAAGAAGCTGGTTTGGATGGGGTTGTGGCTTCGGCTCAGGAAGTTGCTTTAATAAAAAGTATTTGCGGTACGGAATTTATCACCGTAACTCCTGGAATTCGCCGTTTTGAAGATGCTAATTTTGACCAGAAGCGAGTATTAACTCCTAAAAAAGCTCTGGAGCTTGGAGCGGATTACTTGGTGGTGGGAAGGCCGATTATTGCTGCTTCCAACCGCAGATTGGCCGCCCAAAAATATTTGGAAGAGATGGAAGGTGTTTTGCATGGAGCTTTATAAGTTATTTTTAGAAAAGAAAGCGCTTTTAGAAGGACACTTTAAATTGTCATCTGGATTGCACAGCAATAAATACTTCCAGTGTGCATTATTAACTGCAGAGCCGGAAATTGCTGAGATGCTATGTAAAAACCTTGCTCAAAAGCTTAGAGCTGATAAAATAGAAGCTAATCTTGTAATCGGCCCGGCAATTGGGGGCATTATTTTGGCTTACGAAATGGCCAGGGCGTTAAAGGTCAAAGCATTTTTTGCCGAAAGGGAAGAGGGCCAAATGCGGCTTCGGCGAGGTTTTACGGTAAAACCTGATGACAAAGTTATAGTTGTTGAAGATGTGGTTACTACCGGTGGATCCACCAGGGAAGTGATGGATTTAGTGCAGAGCATGGGTGGTGAAGTGGTAGCGGTAGCTTCCCTGGTAGACCGCAGCGGCGGCAAGGTAGATTTTGGCGTTCCTTTTTACCCGTTATTAAAGGTAAATGTAGAAACTTATTCGCCGGAAAACTGCCCTCTCTGTGCTGAGGGAGTTCCCGTGGTTAAGCCGGGAAGCCGAAAATGAAGTAGTGATAGATCCGGGTCAACGTAAATTGTTTTTTCCTGACGGTATATTACAAATCCTGGTTTTGCTCCGGCTGGTTTTTGGACATGTTTACGCAAAGTATAATCTACCGGAATTTTTTTGCCGTAGCGGGCGCGGCTAAAAGTGGCTGCTATAACGGCAGCTTCCAGCAACGACTGTTGATCCGGCTCGCCATCGGTTTTTAATATAACATGCGCTCCCGGAATATTTTTAGCATGAAGCCAAATATCGTTGTCTTTGGCTACCTTAAAAGTTAAATAATCGTTTTGCCGGTTACTTTTTCCTACAAAAACTTTTAAACCCGATGAAGTAGTAAAGGTTAAAAAGTCCAGATGCTTATCTTTTACCTTTTTAACTTTTATATTATTTTCTAAACCCAACTCTTGCTTGATATCTTCTAACACTTCTAAAGTTTGGGCGTCATCAATTTGAAATTGAACAGTCTTGAAGTAATCAAGCTCTTCCAGAGCGAGATTTAACTGATTTTGGGCTGAAATAAGCCCATTTTTTGCTTTATGATATTTTTTATAGTAAAATTCAGCATTTTCTACCGCCGATTTTCCGGCATCCAATGGGATTTCTACTTCCTGCCCGTCCCAGTTTGGAAGCTTTACTATTGAACTTCCTTTAGTAATGTGCTGCTTGTAGGTTAAGAGTAGATCGCCAAAATTCTTAAACTGCTCGGCATTACTGTATTCTTTAACCTTGATTTTTAATTCATTAATGCGTTCCTGGAGGTTTTTAATTTTTTTAGCAACTTTAGCACTGAGAGAATTTTTCAGGTTCGCTATTTCTCGTAGTTCACGGAAATATAAATAATATTCTTCACATATTTCGTTGGCTGTTCCGGGTTTTTTTGCTAAGTTTTCTAATGAAGCAAATTCAAAGGGAGCCGGATAGTAAGGTATTCCTTCTTTATAATATAAAACGGGTTTTGGTTCTTTCTCTGTTAAAGAAATTAATGTAAAATACAAATCTTCTATTTGTTTTGAACTTAATTCTCTGCCAGGGGTTTTAACGTTTAAATTACAGTGGAAAAAAACCTCGTTTAATAACAAATTTCCAAGACCAACAATATTTTTTTTGAAAATTTCCCCCAAGGTTAAATTAGGATTTTTCAAAAAAAGCGTTTGAAATTTTTCCAAAGTTAACTGATGGATTAATAAAACTTCCGGTTGGGGAGGGGGAATATATGGTTTACCGGGAAGGACTTCCCGATACCGGCTTTGGTTTTCGCCATAACGTTTAATGCCATCAATAATTGTCTGGTCGTGATTAACGAGGATAAGATTACTGTGTTTACCCATGATTTCAACAAATAAATACACTTTATCATTGGTTTTGGGGTCCAAAAACTCCAAACAGACATTCCGTTCCCAGGGCTCTAAATTTATTTTAAAAAGCCTTTTCCCCAAGAGAATGTTTTGACAACTGTTTAAAAAAGGAGTAGTAGTTTTGGAAGACGAAAAAAAGGTTTTGGTTAGAAAAATTGCAGCTAAATCATTATTAGCGGAAAGATACAAAAATTTTTCTTTTTCTTTTGGGTGAAAAAAATTTATTAAGATTGATAAATTATCGGTAAACGCTATTCTGTCTACCCGATGGCCAATTATTGTTTGTGATAACTCTTCCACCACTGCTTTTAATAAAAGATAGTTCATAACTCCTACCTCCCATCCTATCGTAACGATATTTTTTCTTATTGGCAAGTATACAGTTTTTCTTGAAATAGCGAGGTTGACGAATAAATATAAAAAAATTTATTATAAAAAAAATGGATTTTTTAGAGGCAACAACAGTTACGCTAAACAATACAAAAAAATAGTATACTAATACTTATTCAGTAACAGATTAAAGTAATTGTACAAAATCGTAAGGTTGTGAAAACTTTGAAACAAATCATTACGATTCAGGCACGGTTATTCCCGAAGACAGAGGAGAAAAAAGCTTTAAATAACTTAATGCGAAAATGGAACTCCTGCAAAAGATATGCTTATAACCGTCTGCTTGAAGGAAAAACCCGAAAAGAACTCAAGAAAGAACTGCAACAAATGTTTAACCTAAATTCCAGATATGTAGACGATGCTATACTTGAAGCCAGCGAAGTTTTGCAAAGCACCAAAGAACTTGGAGAAAACCCTCGTAA
>NZ_ATYG01000021.1:0-61792 GCF_000427565.1 Carboxydothermus ferrireducens DSM 11255 | reverse complement strand
ATCTTTTCTTTTTCTTAATCTCGATATTCCAGTCATCACGATCACTGTACTTTTTGGCAGTCCTCCAATTGATATTATGGATGTTGGCAATTTGGGAAATGCTGTACCCTTTCTTTTCTCTCAAATATTTGATAGAATTAATATCAGCCATTGCTAGCATCCTTTCTATACCTCCTGTTCGTATTGGTCTACAAACAAGAGGTTATTAGATTTTGGGACTGCTGGCAATGGTTTTTTTTTACTATTCCTAACTCTGCACTTTTATCTTGCCAAACTCTGCACTTTTATTTTGCCATAAACACATCAAGTTTTAAAACCTAATATTTTCGTTGATACAATATAAGTAAAATATTTTTAGAACACTACCTTTCTTTTTTTTTGAGGTGATTTAAAGTGAAGTTCCAAATTTTTTTATTTTATATCAGTATTATTGTAGGAATAATTGGAATAATGCTGGGAAATCGCGCTAACTATCGTTGGTATTGGTTGGCAATTTTTGCTTTTTATAACTTTAGCTATTTAACGGGATTTTCTCGGTTGCTATTTTTAAGCATTGTATGGATTTTGCTTTCATTAACGATTGGTCATTCTTTAGGTTTAGTTACCAGCTTCAAAAAAAGCGTCATAGCTTCCTTATTGGGTTTAGTGTTATGGATTATATTTAGTCTATTGATTGATGATTATTGGCTATTCTTGCCTATGCAGAAAATTTATAATTTATTGGGGTTATATTAGTGATCTGCTTTTGTCCTCCTGGAGAAGGTCCTTAAAGAGAGAATTAAATCGCAGGAACATTTGAATCAGAACTATTAAGAAAAATTTTTGCATAATTGACAAAAAATTTTCAAAAATGTTCAAAAGGGTGAAATTAAATGCAAAAGGCCTTTTTCCTGGCTGTTTTACTGCCATTTTTATTAATAAGTTGTACTACAAATAAAGTTTCAAATGAATCTAAATTATTTGACCTTTCTTCAAAATATTATGGATATGTTTATGGGACATTTAATCATGATTATTCTGTAAGACTTTTTGAATTTGGGCAGATTGTCAAAAAGGCTTCGGAAGTTAAGAATGAAAGGGATATAGATTACTTAAAAGGAAGAATTGATGCTTTTTTACTGGGAAAGCCCGGAAGTGTTGGTGAAATAGCATCGGTTAACAAAGAATACTTGGATAAAATAATAATTCCGGAATTACAGCAGCCAATTTTTAACCTTTTAAATGATATGGAACTTTATATAAGTAATCTTGACAAAATCGTTGAAGAAAAAAATTTTCGAAAATTAAAACAGTTGCAAGAAGAGTTAAAGGAACTATACCAGCTTGAAAGAACAATCAATGATGATAGATACAGAAATCCTCAAGAGAAAGAAAGGTATTTAACAGCTATCGAAAAAATGGAGAAAATCATGAAAAAATAAGGTGGTTTGGTTATAATAAGTTACCGCACATGCTAAATGACAGTATTGAACTTACACTGACTGGCAACAATTTTAACTAATTGGCTCAACTGAAAAATTCGTTTTTCAATTTTTGGATTTAAAACAATGTTTGAGATAAATGTTGGTGGTGACTTTGATGCAGCAGACTGTTGGGTTGTTAGGGGAGATGGTATAAGAGTATCAGATAATTTTGCATGCTATGAAGGACAAGGAACATATAGAATAAGTTTTAATACCAATGAGAATGCAGGTACTTTTATTAAACTTTATGCGCAAAGCCATAATCTAAACTTTGTATACGTATCTATGAGCGGATATGCAGATTTAAGATAGAGTAGAAGCGATAAAGACAAACGGATCTAACCTGGGGCAATGGTATTAGCCATAACCCCAGGTTAATTTGCGGAGGTGAATTAGGTGCTTAATCTGTTAAGAACGGAATTCAGCAAGCTTTTTAAAAGAAAAGAGTTTAACATAGTTCTGACAGCAGAGATTGTACTGATTGCGGTTTTTTTTATTTCAACATCTGCGACCTTCTATAAAAGCTATACTTCGGAGTTACCTTCTGCTTATCAATTGTGGATAGGCTACGAAAATACTAACTTTAACTTTATAAAATATTTATATTATCTATTTTTCCTTACTCTACCTGCCAGCATAGCATTTGCGGATACTTTTTTGGAAGATAAAAAAGGGCATGTTCTTAACTTTATCATAACGCGCTGTAATAAAAGTTTGTATATCCTGAGTAAAGGTATCGTAGTCTTTTTTTCAGGCTTTATAGTAATTTTTTTGCCGTTATTGATACATCAACTTCTATGCATAGCCGCTTTGCCTTTATATACCGCCTCCGAAGTAATTGTTGGAAACCCTACCTATGATAGATATTATCTTACGAAGCTTTATTTTCAAGGACTACACGCTGTAAATCCGTATTTACATAACCTCTTATATATTTTTTTAGATGGCCTTTTTGGTGGCACGATTGCAGTTTTTGCCTATTCCCTATCGTTTTTAAAAAATGTAAATAGGTATATAGTTATGATTTTCCCTACTGTCCTCTTTTTTACAGAAAACTTTTTATTTGCTCTACTTGGAATGGCAAATTATTCCCTGAGTTATTTTTTATATGCTACTACCGGCATAAAAGGATTGGATTATAAGGTGTTTACATACTCTTTAGCAGCTTTGCTAATAGTAAGTTTATTGATTATTATATTATCTTCCAACATAGAAAAGGATGAGATTTAAAGTGCATTTAGAGAAAATATTGTCAATAGGTGGAAAAAGACGGATAATAGGATACCTAATGGTATTAGCTTTTAATATACAAATAGCAATACTTGCGGCTAAACAAATGGAATCAATAAATAATTTCCATATAAATGATATTTATATCCTCTTTTCCCGTTTGGTTTATTTTGCCCTGTATTACATACCGATTTTTCTTACAATCATAAGCGTTGAAGATATATTAAATGATTATCTGATATTAACAAGATTAAAGGATCTTAGTATATGGTGGAAAAAAAAGTTTAAACTTCTTTCATTAGATACAGGATTGTACGTTATCTTTCTTGAGCTACCGATAATTGTAACGGCAATAATATATATTGGAATACCGCAAATTTTGGAAACAAAAACCCTTGTATTTATGGCAGCTGATTTTATTATAAAATACCTGATTTTTTTGATAATAGGGATTATTTATAATATATCGTCCTTTGTAAGTAAAAGGCAGTATATAGGTTTCGTTGCTGGTTTTTTTGCAGGTGGTTTTGATTATATCTTGCAACTTTGTAATTTAGATAGATACGCAATGACCATTACGGGAATGTTACTAAAGTTTTTTATTTCTTCAGATTTACCCACCGGGAAGTTTTTATCTTTAGCGATAGTATACTGTTTCTATTTGGTGTTTTTATCTCTGTTTTTATTCCTTGTAAGCAGGGAAATCTTAAGGAAAATCGATGTAGGTAGAGGTGATTTCAAATTAAAAAGCTGACTTTATTTCTTCTTACCGTAGTCATAATTGGGGTTTTATCTTCTTTATTTGGGCTTAATTACATAAAAACCTTCGGGGAAGGGGATTCGGTAGAGTTATTAACAATATTTACCAATAACTTTTTACCTTTCCCTGAAGAAAAAATAACTTTTGTGTTTCCGATGTTTATTATCTATATTGCTCCCAAGTTATTTGCCCTTTTTGGTTTGGGGGATTTTTTCTATAAAGATTTTAGAATATGTTCTGTTTATGTTTTTACAAGGAAGGACAATAGGGTAAATTGGTTTATGAATAAATTATTTAAGATGTTAGAATACCTGCTATTGTATTATGCCGGTATTACTGCTGTTGTTGTAATGGTTGGCCTCGTTAATAATTTACCCATACTGTCGGTGGAGCATCTTTTAATGATATTTGCTGTAACTGTTGTTCTTAATGTGATGGCCACCTTAGTGTTTGTTTTACTGACTAACATCTTATCTTTGTATATAGGCGCTGAAATGTCTCTGGCCTTAACTTTGCTTATCTATGCCTTTTTGCATCTTCAGGCCTTTGTTAAACTAAACAGCCAACTGCAAAATTTATTAATAAAACTCGACCCTGTACTGCAACCGGTGCTACCGTGGCATGATAACAGCTTTCTGCAAAAATATCTTAAACTTTTAGATATGCCAGCATTAACAGGATTTAACGTTTGGTGGTCATTACTTATATTAGGAGTATATCTGGTTTTGGTAATTTTAGCGGGGATCAGAGTTATAAAAACAGTGGAGATAACCGATAAGATTTAAAATATTAAAATTGGGGTGGTGGATCAAGATGAAGGCGGTAGAAATACAACATTTGACTAAAATAATCGGTGGGCGGACGGTATTGGATGATATAACCCTTGAGCTTGAAAGGGGAAAAATATATGGTTTTTTTGGCAGAAATGGTTCCGGGAAAACCATGTTGTTTAGAGCTATCTGCGGTTTAATAAGACCTACTCGTGGTGAAGTTAGAGTATTTGGCAAGAAAATTGGTTTGGATATTTCATTTCCCGAAAGCTTAGGTTTGATAATAGAAAACGTGGGATTTTGGGATCAGTGGACGGGATTTCAAAATTTAAAATTTTTAGCCTCGATAAAAAATATCATTAAAGATGAAGATATTAGAACTGCTATAAAAAGGGTAGGACTTGATCCGGATGATAAACGGCCTTATAAAAAATACTCTCTGGGTATGAAACAGCGGCTGGGGATAGCCCAGGCTATAATGGAAAAGCCTCAACTTCTTGTCCTGGATGAACCCACTAACTCTCTTGACGAAGAGGGTGTTAAGCTTATTAGAAATATCTTGCTGGAGGAGAAAGAGAGGGGAGCGACAATACTCATCGCAAGTCATATCAAAGAAGACATCGACTTACTTTGCGATGATAAGTTCAGGGTAGAAGCCGGAAAAGTATATCCAGCAGGGAGTGTTATTAAAGATGAATAAAAGTTCTATTTTAGTTATGTCTTTGGTTATTGTTATAGCGTTAATTACCGCCGGTGTAGTCCGAGCTTCTTATGTCGATACTGATAAAATTAGTCCGGATAATTTAGAGAAGTATAAAATAATTAGTTTAGGAGGTATTAATGAAGGCAATCTTTCCTTTTCCGACCTGGTAAACGATTCTGAAGTTATAGTTAAAGGAATAGCTTTAGACGAAAGGAAATACCTCCACGGTGCCAGCCTGGCATCATTTAAAGTGGTTTCCGTATATAAAGGAGATCGTAGTTTAAAAGACAAAACTATCTATATTTTTGAACCATCTTTTTTTAACTTTAAATATAAGACGTTTTATATTTACAACGGATATAATTTTATGAAAAATGGGGATAAATATATCTTATTTCTAAAAAAATGGCCGTACAACAGATACGTGAGATATAACCCCTTTTACAGAAATAAGGACCTGTATTTGCTGTCCCATAATAGTGGCATTGATAAATACAACGTAAACAATGTTTTATTTAATAAATTTGTGTCCGAGGAGCAAAAGTATTATGGACAAATAAAACAATATGAATTTATTGCCTACAGCAAGGAGGAAGTAGATAAATACAATGAGATTAAAAGGAAAGTTTTATCCAATTTTTTGAATTAAAACTTAAAATCATGTTTAAGATTAAAATTTCTTTTCCTGCTTTTTCAAGCAGGCTTTTTTCTTTTTAGAGGAATTTTTTGAAATATGCCGAATAAGAAACAAAAATGGCTAAAGGAGAAGAAAAATGCTTTCTAAAGTACATACGGTTGCCTTAAACGGCATTAACGGCGAAATAGTGGAGGTGGAGGTGGACATTAACCGTGGGCTTCCGGGGATGGAGGTAGTGGGCCTTCCCGATACGGCGGTAAAAGAATCCCGGGAGCGGGTAAAGTCGGCGATAAAAAATTCCGGGTTTGATTTTCCCATCGCCAGGATAACTATAAACCTTGCCCCCGCCGACTTAAAAAAAGAAGGCTCTCATTTTGATTTACCAATAGCGCTTGGTATATTGGCGGCGAGCGAACAGTTAAATGCTGACCTTTCAAATTACATCTTTTTAGGGGAACTATCCTTGGAAGGTCAGGTGCGGGAGGTTGATGGAGTCTTACCTTCGGTATTAGCGGTGCGGGGAAAGATTCCCAAAGCGGTGGTGCCGTACAATAACCGTACCGAAGGAGCGTTAGTATCCGGTGTTGAGGTTTACGGGGTAAAGAACCTAAGAGAAATCGTAGCCTTTTTATCGGGAGAAGAAGAGCTTAAACCGGAAAAGCCTCTTGATATTACCGAAATAGTCCGGGAAAAACCCGATGAAGAGCTGGACTTTGCCGATGTAGCAGGACAGGCGGTAGCGAAAAGGGCTTTAGAGATTGCGGCGGCTGGCAATCATAATTGCCTAATGCTATGAACGAATTCCGGAAAAAGTTTAATACGGGAAATGGAACTTATTTAAAGGTGAAGCGGGAAAATTTAAACCGGAGCTACCGAACTGTTACAGTGCGATTTAGCAGTTACGACGTAGAGCGGATAAATCGTTACCTAATGGAGAAAAAGATAAGCCAGTCGGAACTGTTGAGGAAAATAGTAAGCAAAAAAGAATTAAGCTATACGGTAAAAAAGTCCACGGGAAGCAGGGTAGTATTAAACGCTATGAAAACATTCAGCGTTGAAGATAGGCTTTATAGAAAATTAGAAAGCTGGTCTGATAAATTAAGCTTAACACCATCAGAACTTATAAGGGAGTTAATTTTATCCGGGATAAAAGAATAAAAGTGCAAGATAATTAGTCCTAACTTTGCATTTTTACCCGGAAGAGAATAAAAAAAGAACATCAAAACCTGCATTTTGGGGCTGAAAGTTGGCCGAAAAAATGCAGGTTAAGTTTTTAGGAGGTGTTTTTAGTGTTATCACCGGAAGCAAGAAAACTTTATGAGAAACTCTACTTGTTATCTGACAGCAAAGAAACCTTTGAGGAATTTTTGAAGGAGTATCAAACCAGAGGTTTTGTGCTGGAAGACAGCAAAACCATTCTCGATAAAAGCTTTTGCATAGCAGAGCTGTTAAACGACTATCAGCAGTTTAAAAAACTTACCCAAGAAGAATACGAACTGCTTTTTGATTTTGCGGTATTTCTTGAGCAAATACTTAACGTCTGCCGGGGTGAGTAAACTGAAACAAGAGATGCTTTCTTACATTGAAAATTTGCCAAACAAGCTAACAAGAAAGATTTACCTGAACGCTTTTAAAGCCCTTGAAAAATTTATAGAGAAAACCTACCAAGAACCCTTTGAGCCGGACAAGATAATTCTGGACGATGTTTTGGATTTCCACAAGCACCTTGTAAAGACCAGAAGTCCCAGCACGGTAGACACCTATTTTACGGTATTAAGAAAACTTTACAGGCAGTTTCTTCCCGAAAAAGCCGAATACTTCCGGCAGAAAGCAGTAAGACAGAAACTCGCACCAAAGGCCTTAACCCTGCAGGAGCAGAGAAGGCTTTTAAGGGAGGCGGAGAAGGCAAAACTGCGAAGCAAGGTAATAATCTACACCCTGCTTTACACGGGAATGAGAATAAATGAACTGGCGGAACTGACGTGGCAGGATGTAGACCTGAAGGCGAAAACAATCACCGTCAAGTACGGCAAACACAACCGTTCAAGGGTAATCCCGATAAACCAGAAGCTTTTGGAAGTGCTGAAGCAGTACCGGGAAGAAACAAAAGGGCAGGAACACTTCCTGATGTCCAACTTCAAGCGTCCGATGTCCACCGACCAGATAAGAAGAGTAGTGGAAGAACTGGGCAGGAGGGCAAAGGTGGAGCTCACACCCCACACTCTCCGGCACACCTTCGCAACGAACCTGATAAACGCTGGAGTGCCTCTTACAAACGTCGCAATCTTATTAGGACACACCAAGCAGGACGGGATGCCAAACTTAAACGTAGTGGCAAGATATACCCTGCCGGATATGAATAGGCTGACAGAGGACATAGAGAAAATATAAGGGGGTATCTTCTTGGGCACAGGCTGGTATATTATTAACACTTATGCCGGGCAAGAAGCCAAGATCAAAGAAAGACTGGAGGCATTTTCGGCCAGTAAAAATATTTTCAGGATTTTCGTCCCGCCAGCGGAAAAGATCATGGTTCAAAACAAAAACGAAGAACTCGTAGAACGCAAGGTCTATCCGGGCTATATTTTGGTAGAAATGGAACTTAATCAGGAAACATACAACGTTGTAAGAAAAACTCCCGGCGTAACAGGATTTGTCGGAGGATTGAAACCTATCAAATTTACCGAAGAAGAAGTTAAAGAAATTTTGTCTTACCCTCTTCAAAATATTGACAACCTGCCATAAACTGCTTAAAAATAAAAGTAAGACCACTCCTTTTACAATAGAATACCATTTTAGACCACTCCTTTCGATGATGTTGCTCATGACCCCCTGCTGAACCCGGCAGGGGGTCATGCTTTTTAGGGGCAGTCAAGCCTCTCAATGCACACAACCCACGTTTTGTCCCCTTTTCTCGGCCGTGCGAAACGCACGGCTTTTTTCTTTTTTAGACCCCTCCTCATCCTATCCACCCTCCCGGCCGTGGGTAAAATTCCACGGCCTTTCTTTTTTAGAAGTAACATCATCGAAAGGAGGACGGAGCGTGGGATATAAGCTTTTAGAACCGGCAGAAGCGGTTTTGAAACTAATCGAAGAAAACATTAAACAGGGCAAATGGACATTCTTTGGGGAAACAGAAAATGACGAATTTGTTGACGAAGTGCCGGTTAAAAAGCTTGACACTATTTTGAAAAAGATAAGCGATAAAAGATACACCTATTTTACTCCAAACGGGTTTAGTCAACAGCGTTTTGGGAAGACCAAAAATAACGTAGAGCTTTTGAACTCAATCAGTCTGGATATAGACGAAGCAGTTGATTTCTGGGAAATTATTAATGCTTTAGAAGCAGAAGGACTGCCCGAAGCGACTCTAATAGTTCCTACACCTCACGGCTGGCACCTGCACTGGAAAATTGAAGCGGTAAAAGCCAAGAAAAGCAACCAGAACGCCTATTTAAGGGCAATGTCATACATTCGCATAGCTTTGAACAAATACTTTTTTGTAGATCCGCAGGCTATTTCAACGGAGAGGTATTTCCGCATACCAAGACAGCCGGCATTTTACTCCGGCAAGACTTACACGCTGGATTTCTTTACCGAATGGGCAAATAAGGTAGAAGCCGAAATGGGAATAGACTACCTAAATCAATTTACAGTTGCAGTTAAAAACGGAAGAGTAACCATAGTAGGAGAACTCCTCAACGACCCGGCAGTTCAAAAACTCCTTGAAGGTGTTCCGTTTGGCATCAGGAACCGTTCCTGCTACTCGCTGGCTTTAGTATTCAAAGCCGCAGGTTTCAGCTTTAAAGAAGCGTTGGAGGAACTGCTACGCTGGAATAAGAGAAACAGCCCACCGTTATCAGAAAAAGAGGTTAGAAAAGCGGTAAGTTCGGCCTACAGAAGCAATAAAATGCCTTCTGCAAGATGGCTTTATACCCTTACGGGAATTGCTCCAAAATTCAGAGTAGTTGTAAAAACTGCCCCCAGAAGAAAAAATGCCGATGAAGCAATTTTAAACGCAATTAAAGAGAACGGCGGAAGCTTGGAAGCAGACTATGACAGTCTTGCAAAAACACTGGGATTAAGCAGAAGCACGGTAATCCGCCACATTCAGAAACTCGAAGAAGAAGGAAAAATCCAAAAAGAAACCATTCGTCAGGGTAGAAAGGGATGCGTTACACGTTTAATTCTCAACGAAGTTAATATCGGCACTGAAGAACAAAAGACCAGAAAAACTAAAACCGCACTTAAAGTCCAAAAAGTTGCTGTGTCTTCAAAGACAACAGTTAAGCAAAAAATTACCCCTCCTCGTACCTCAAAACAGTTACCAAATCTTAACAGTATCAAATCCTATAACACTATGGTCTTGGGGGTGGGTGGTGGGGGGTCTGCCGGGCAGGCAGGCAGGAGACCCTGCATAATACCACAAGAGTATCTTAAAAGCTATATCTCTCTTAGATGGGGTGGTGGGGAAATAATCCTTCTTGGAGCAGTATACCTGCTTGAAAGAGTAAGAGGGAGCAAAAGGGAAGCCAAAAAAGGCACTGCTGTAGGAATTCCTGCTGTTGGGGTAAGAGTGCCTTTGGAGAGGAAACCGGAAAGCAAGGAAGCTGTCGGTTTGCTTTGCTTTGCCTGCGGGGATTTCCTGAATGACCGTTTCCCACCTGTAAGAAAGGCTTTTGCAAGCTGGCGTAGTCCGCCAAGCAAGAAGTGTTTTGGACGGGTAAACCAAGAAAACGACCGGGAGGAGGCAAAAAAATGGGCAATTTGAGAAAGCTGAAGCGTACTTTAGAGAAGTCTTCTGGTGTTCAGAAAGAACCGGAAAATCTTTTCAGCCGCATAGACAGCGGCATAATAGGCAAAGTAGAGGTGGTTGAGGTTAAGAAAGACGCAGAATTGAAAAAACCGCTTGAGGAGATGAACTTTGATGAGCTCTGGGAGGAGCTTATTCGTGTGGCAAACCGGGAATATGACGGTCATTTTATGCTTTTGCGGTTTACGACAAACTGGCGTTGTTGCTTTGGCACGGTTGAGGCAGACCCGATGACGACCCTTTACATGGCCGAAGGAACGACACTGGAAGAAGCAATCCGCAACGCATTGAAGAACCGTGTTGATGCTGACAAAATACTCAAAATGGCGGAGGAGGCTGAATAGCTTGAAAGAGGGTGTTTTCAGGAAAATTCCAAAACTGAAGCCTTTAAAGTCCAAGTATCACACGCTTCCGGAAATTTTAGAGGCAAACGAAAGCGACGTGGAAGCGTTGATTGAGGCAAGAGGTATCAGGGTGTCAGAAAAGGAAGTTGAGAAATACAACCGGATGGATTTCAAAAACCTTCTGGTTGAGCTTGGGCTTATAGCGTGGGAAGAGTATGACGGCCACTATATGCTTTTAAAGTTCACCACGAACTGGAGGTGCTGTTTTGGGACGATATACGTTGACAATCCAAACACGATGGTGATGGCCGGAGGCAGAACTCCGGAGGAAGCGATAAGAAAGGCGATAATCTACCGGATAGATGACGAATTTGTCGAAGAAGCGGGAGAGATTTTGAGACAGCGTTGGGAAGAACGGGCAAAACGACTGGCGATATCTATGGGGATTTTGAAGAAGTAAGGGGGTATAGTTAGCTTGCTTGGCAGAACCCATTTCATGGGCGGAGCTCTGGCTGGACTGGCACTGGCAAAATCAATGGGACTGCCTCTGGGAGAAGTCTGGGCAGTAACGGGAATAGCAGGATTTTCGGCGTTACTTCCCGACGTGGACACTCCAAAGTCAACCGCCGGGAACGTGCTGTTTCCTCTGGCCTTTGTGCTTAACCGGACTCTTGGGCACAGAGGGGCAACCCATTCCCTGCTGGCAGTATTAATGCTGGCACTGGCCGGAGCTTTTATCCCGGGAGTAAAAACGATATACCTGTTTGCCTTCGTGGCCGGGTATTTAAGCCACCTGTTGCTTGACTTCCTGAACCCGGAGGGAGTGCCTCTGCTTTATCCGTTTGGAGGCAGGTTTTCGCTTGGGCTTTTTACGACCGGGACGATATTTGACAACCTGCTTACAGTGGTGCTTTTTGCGATTTTGTTTGCTGGCCTGAAGTTTTAGAAAAGGGGGGGCATGAAAATCAGAGTTTTAGGGGCATTTTTACTGGCGGTTTTTGTAATTTTAACACCTGTCAACGCATTAGAAGCAAAAACTGTTTCTGCACCCAAGAAAGCTACAACCACAAAAACTCGTAAAACCCGAACGGTAAAGGTTAGCCGGAATATAAACTACCGCACTGCTGAATTTTTAGTAACGGCCTATACCCATACAGGGAATAAAACCTGCTCCGGCACTTGGCCAAAATACGGCACGGTTGCGGTAGATCCGGAAGTAGTACCGCTTGGCACGAAACTTTACATCCCGGGATACGGCTACGGCGTAGCGGAGGATACAGGCGGGAAAATCAAGGGCAACCAGCTGGATGTCTTCTTCCCGAACCGGGAAGATGCGGTAAACTGGGGCGTCAGGAGGCTGGAAGTAAGGATATTTCTTGATTAGAAGGGGGACGCAAGCGTGAAAGACACAAAGCTTGATATACTCGTTCAAAACTTGGCCAATTTTCTTGTGCTGATTTTGGGAATTTTAATCGGGCTTGGAATTGCAAAGGTGCTGGGCATTTAAAGAAATAAACCGAAAGGAGCGTGCCGATTGATTAAAGTTTACTGCGACGGTCTTTGCCAGCCGGTTAACCCCGGAGGCACTGCCTGCTACGGCTGGGTTGCTTATCTTGGAAATAAGAAGCTGTTTGAGGACTGGGGCGTTGTCTGTTCCGGCAGGAAAGCAACCAACAACCTTGCCGAATATACGGCAGTAATAAAAGCTCTGGAGTGGCTTTACAGTAACGGCTTTGCGACGCAGAAGATACAGGTTTATTCCGACAGCCAGCTTGTGGTTAATCAGGTTAACGGCCTGTATAGCATAAAATCTGCCGGGATTGTTCCGTTATACCGGGAAGTTCAGAGACTATCCCGGGAGTTCAGTAACCTGAAAATTTTCTGGATACCCCGGGAGAAGAACAAAGAGGCGGACGCTTTATCCCGCAGAGCTTACCGGGAGTATCAGGAAGAGTACCACAGGAAAAAGCGACTGCAAAATGCCGGAGAGCTTTCCCGGTATGTAGTCCAGAAAGACCCGGCAGTTTTCTTCGTGCCATCCCTGACTTTTAGCGGGCAGTATTACCTTGTTAACCTCAAGCACCAGACCTGCACCTGTCCGGATTTTCAGAAGCGAAAAAGGAAATGCAAGCACATTTTGGCGGTAGAAATTTATCTTAAGGGAACTGGTAAAAATGCAACTGCATCCGTTTGAACCTGACTATGTAGTCCCACCCGGTAAAACTTTGAAAGAAATAATGCAGGAAAAGAAAATTTCTACAAAAGAAATGGCTGGAAAATTGAAACTGTCAGAAAAAGAGTTTAGCGACTTGCTAACTGGAAGATTAGAAATAACTCTTGAGATAGCTTACAACCTGCAGAAAGCGACAGGTGTTCCTGCAGCCTTTTGGCTGAACTTGGAGAAAATTTACCGGAAAGCAAAAATACAGAAAGGGAGGAGCGTATGATTAAGAACTGCTGTTACTTCTGCGGGGTTATAACCTATTCGGTTCTTACCCTGAACGGCAAGAAGTATCAAATTTGCGACAATTGTTTGGAAAAGAATATGCAGTTTCAAAAACGCAAAGCAAACCTGCCTTTAACCGGGGCAAAAAGCAAAGGAGGGGGAAAATGGCGGTTGCAAAAAAGCAACTTTTAGAAAAGCAGGCACGCAAAGCCCAGGAAGAAGCAATAAAAAAGCTCAAAGAACTTGAGGATACTTTTATAGAAAATCTTGCTCATTATCTTAAAACTACGCCTTGGCAGGAAGTAGAAAGGCGATTTTTTATGGCAAAAATGTACCGGACACACGGCAGGTTAATCAAGAAGCTTTATGAAAAGCATTATTTGCCTCAAGTTAACGGTATATGGTGCAAGGTTGAAAAGGATAAAATTGACAGCTTTTTTGAATGGAGTAAAGAGGATTACTGCCAAACAATGGAGAATAAATGGGAAGAAAAACTCCTGCTGGCGGGAGAGTATACGGCAGAAGACAAGCGGCTTTACGAGAAGCTGAAAATTCTTTGGAAAATTATGCAGAAGTAACGAAAATATAGAGAGGTTATTTACTACCTTTACACCTGAAAGCTGGTGGCGTTATGTTGCTTGAAGGAATAGGCGTAAAACTTGCAGATTACCTGCAGGTTCTGTTTACGCAGACAGAAAAACGTTCCAGTGCGGCAACATTCGATTTTTCCAGTGTGCTGTCGCTGGACAACCTTAACAACATTGTACTGCTGGCAATATTTGTTTTTCTGCTGCGAATGGCCTTCCGAACGGTATTTGAAAGAATACCGGACAAGTTTATAGATTTTGTGCTCTTATCTTCTCTGGCTTGTTTTATGCTGGTAATGATCTGGTTTCCGGAGTTTGGGCAGAAGGTGGAATATGGGTTAATTTACCTAAAGCATATTTGGCAACTTCCTACTTAAAAACCATCGGAAAAATGCGAAAAAGTGTTAACTTTTTTTGGTATTTACTGTAAAATAAAGTTAAAACAAGAGAAGGGGAGTGGTCTGGTGCGGGGAAGTACGGCAAAAACAGTCTTAATATTTCTTTTGCTTTACCTGCTTGCAGGTTTGGCCTTTCAGTTGGATAAAGCCGAAGCAGGGATTAAGACCCTGCAAGCAGTTGTAACGTCTGTTTCCGACGGGGATACCGTTCACGTCAAAATAGGAAACAAGGACGAAAAAGTTCGCCTGATTGGGGTTAATACGCCGGAAATTTCTCACCCGGAACTGGGTATAAAAGAACAGCCTTTTGGCAGGGAAGCGGCGGAATATACCAAGAGACGCCTTTTGGGGAAGAAGATCTGGCTGGAACTGGACGTGGGGCAGAGAGATAAATACGGCAGGATTTTAGCTTACGTCTGGCTTTCTCCGCCTTCGTCCGGAAGCGAAAAAGAAGTCCGGGCAAAGATGTACAATGCAGAGCTCCTTTTAAACGGCTATGCTCAAGTGATGACCGTTCCGCCAAATGTTAAGTATTCCAGCCTGTTTGTTAAGTTCCAGCAAGAGGCAAGAAGTAAGAAAAAAGGCTTGTGGGGAGTAGCTCCTGCTCCTATAAAAACTAAAGTAGCCTATGTAGGAAACTCCCGTACCAAAAAATTTCATTACCCTGACTGCCGTTGGGCAAAGGAAATAAGTCCTGCTAACAGAGTAAGTTTCTCCAGCAGGGAGCAGGCTGTAAGGGCAGGTTACGTGCCGTGTAAAGTGTGTAACCCGTAACAAAACTGGGGGGATTTTAGTGCAAAAATTAAAAAAATTAATAGGAGTTATCATTGTTATTTCATTCTTGCTTTTTCAAACCGAGGTAGTTTTAGCAGGTTCCAAAAACTATCCACCATCAATAACATCATTTTTTGCAAGTAAAACTGTAATATATTCTGGCGAAACGATAACCTTAAGTGTTAAGGCGAAAGATAAAAACAAAGATAAAATATATTTCGAATGGTCTGTGGCAGGAAACGGTTCAGAAACAGGGAAATTGTCCTCAAGAACATCTTCAAAAGTTACTTGGACTGCTCCTAAAGTCCTCACTGACACATACTTCAACATCAAATTAAAAGTTTATGATAGCAAAAAAGCGGCTGTATATAAAACTGTCAAAATATTGGTAAAGCCAAAAACTTTGAGCCAGCTTTTTGAAGAATTAAAGAGCAGTTCGGTTGTTGTTGCAACGCCTGGTGGTACTGGAAGCGGTGTCGTTATTTCGCCAGATGGAAGAATTTTAACTTGCTATCATGTCATTAAAGGGCAAAACAGGGCTGAGGTTATTTTAGCTAATGGTGAAAAATATTCGGTAGAGAAACTGGAAAGATATGATTATATAAACGATTGGGCAATTATTAAAATTAATGCGAAAAATTTAAAGTCAGTTAGTTTAACCACAAAATTGCCAGATGTGGGGCACCAGATTTTCACCATAGGTAATCCCCGGGGGTTAGGATGGAGTATCTCAAGCGGTATTGTAAGCAGCAGCGATAGGGAAATTTATGGAAATAAGTACATTCAAATAACTGCACCTGTAAATCCCGGAAATAGTGGAGGTCCGCTTTTTAATATGAAAGGTGAATTGGTTGGAATAATTAATATGAAGCTTGCTGATAGTGAAGGACTTAACTTTGCTATTCCTTGTAAGACAATTTTGGACAATTTAGAAAAGGCTATGTTTAAAGATGCTCCTTTATATGATGTATTCAATGACACCTCTTATAAAGAACAAATAAATTCTCTTGTTGACTTTTTAAATAATGGAAACCACGAAAATTTTAATCCTCTTGTTATTGGATCAACGAATTATGGGAGAGTATTGTACCAAAATGGTATATATGTTGATAATGAAACAGGCCTTATAATGTATGGGGTTGATATTATAGTAAATTACAATCAATTTAGGTTGATGTACTTAAATCATTTAATAAACAATGAATTTAATAATAGTTTTTCGTTTTTTTCATATTACTTTACAAAAACTTTTTCGGACGCAATTGGAACGACTACTTTTGATTTATGGTATGGAGTTTATGATGAACTGGATTATATGCCAACAGATAACTTGGTGCCGGCGGAAAATATAAAGTACGTGAACGGGAAGTACGTGGTTGATTGGTATTTTTATTATGCGAGAAGTGGGTTTAATAATTTTGAGGAAAAATGGTATTAAGTTTAGTTATTAAAACTTGACTAAAAAGAAAAAGTAATAACGATAGGTTAAAAACTTCAAAAAATTAAATAAACCTCAACGATAAAGCGAGTGCAATCTTTTATAACAATCTTATGATACAGGAAAACAAGGTCCAGCTAAAAGAAAAAGAAATAAGAAGGATTGTTAGTTTTTTAACTGCCACAAAACCATAACAATTTTGACATTGCCAGGGATAATCCCTTGACTTGGGGAGAAAATGGTAATACGATTGAATTTGAAGAAACTTAATAATGTCCCGATAAAGGCAAACCCGGCGAAAGCCGGGGACGCAAAGCTAAAGGGGCTAAGGCCGTAAGGCTATGCCAGCCAGCTGCCGAAGGTGATTAGAGGTTTATTAACCCTCCGCCTTCCGGCAGGAGGGTTTAAAATTTTAAAAGGGGGTGTTTGAATGAAGAAGAAAATGATTTTGCTAATAACGGCTTTATTGCTTAGCATTGCTTTTCCTGCTTTCGCGCAAAAAATTGTTTTATCTTATTATGCTGATAATACTGAAAAAGCGGTGACGGATAGTTTATATCAAAAGAGCAGTAGCCAAGGAGAATTAAACATAAATAAAGATATAAATAAAGATAATAAAAAACAACAGAACTTGGTGAATGAAAATAGCAATAAAAAAGATGCAAGTGAAGATAACCAAAAGACTTTAATAAAGGAAGAAAAAGACAACAATCAAACTAAAGTAGATGAAGTAAATTATCAGGATGAGGAAAATGCTCTTGAAAATAAGGAGGTGATTGATGAAGAGGACGAATCCAGTACAATAGATGATGATTACAATCAGAATGAAACAAACGAAGATAGCCAACAAGGTCAAGAAAGCGACGATAATAATTATGGGATAGATAGTGAAGATGACCAGCAGAATCAAGACGATTAAAAAGATTTATTAAAAGACATGTTATTAAAATTCAAAACAAAGTTTTATTGTTGTCTAAAAAATTTTAGAAGATTAAAAAAGGGGGTATTCAGAATGAAAAAGCTGACAGTTTTAGTTTTAACCGTATTCTTACTGGGACTTGCTTTTCCGGTACTGGCGGATACTACTACCGCTACTACCAGCACCACCCCGGGAGTAAGTGATACTGTTTATACCAGCCAAACTCCAACTGTAAGTGACACGACCTATACCACCCCATCGGTAACGGATCAAACTTATCAACCGGTACCGGCTCCAGCAGACAACAAGTTGCCTTTTGATTTAAGCCTTTTAAACAACCTGTCTTACAGCCAGCTAAAACAGTTGAAGGAAGAAATTGAAAATCTTTTGGAGCAAAAAGAGAAAGAACTTCAGGAATTTAAAGGGATTGTAACTTCCTTTGACGGACAAACTCTTATCGTTAAAGGAGAAAACGAAGAAAAAACTTTTGTAGTTACACCGGATACGGAAATGGAAGTAAAAGGAGAGTTAGGTGCCGGTTATAAAGCAGAAGTAAAATACGATCCGGCAAGCAACGAGGCTGTAAAAGTTGAAGCAAAACCTGTAATACTGGAATATACCGGTATGGTAATTTCTTTTGATGGCAACAATCTCACCGTTGCCCGGGGAAATGGGGAACAAAAAACCTTTGTTATTACGGAGAAAACCAAAGTTGAAGGAATAGGGAAGGTCAAAGGAGAAAAAACCATAAAACCGGGTTATAAGGTAGGGGTGAAGTATACCCTTGCAGGAAATGCCGTTGAGGTTAAAGTAATTCCGGCAAAAGTTAAGAAAGAAAATGAAAAAGAGAAAAAAGCAAAAACAAAAAAATCTGCAAATAAAACATACTACAAAAAAAGATAACCCGTTTTAGCAATGGCCGACTGGTTTCTATAGCCAAGTCGGCTTTATAATTTTTTAAGGCATAAAGGCTGGTCTAAAGATATTGTAAAGAGATACTACTATTGGAGAAAAAGCAAAAGGAGGTGAAACAGAAATGAAAATATCACTCTGCCTTGACCGGGACATTATTACCGGAACCGTTGAAGTAACCGACGGCAAAGCAATTTTTATTCCGGACAGCAAGAGCAAAAAGCTTGAAGAAATGAGCGAAATAGCGTTTACTTACTTGCCTGCAGAACAGTTGCACAAGAAATTACCGCCAGCCAAAGCAATTTATCGGCAGGGGAACGGTTTGGTCTTTATGCACTCCAAAGACTTCTCTGTCGTTCTGTCGGCAAAAAGTCAGGTCATAAACCTGCATAAAAGCAAAATTAAGCTGAAGGGGGCTGAAATGAACCATCATTTAATTGACTGGAACTACCCTCTGGATGTTGAAAAGGAGGCAGAACGCAGTCCTCATCTGGTAACTTTTCTGGCTTTTGGTGATTATGTCCGTTTAAACCCGGAGGACTGCGACCCGGTTGCGGGTTATGTTGAATACCTTAAATCCCTGCACAGCAGGATTTTTGCCTTGAAGCTGAAAAAACAGCCGTATATAATACTGGGGTTAAACGAAATGCCGGTAGGAGCTTTCCTGCTGGAAGAATTCCCTGTAAACGGCAGGCCCAGAAGGCTTGTGATTGAGCCGTACAGCCATTTTCCTGCCACCGGAAGCACGGTAGATATGCTGAAACTGTCTTTTTACAACAGCAGGAACGTTTATGCAGGGTTTAACCTTATCTGGCTTGTGCCGGGAGCAGTAGGATTTAGTGAACTATTGGAAGAGGTGATAGATGAGATAGCCGAAGAGTACGGGGTAAATCTTATAGAAGTGAAACCGGGATTAAAGAGCTTTTATGACTTAAACTTACACGAGTTGGTGTAGGCCGGGGAATTTTCCCCGGCCTTGTTTTTCAGGGAAGGAGGTGAGGTTTTGAAAGTATTGCGGAAGCCAATTCCGATGGAAGCGGTGAAATACGAAAAAGGAAAAGGACTGGAGGACGGGTTTATCTGCGGAATAGACCCAAGGGATGATTGCGATGATTGCAGATGCAATGAAAACTATACCTGTAAGTATAAAACCCCGTATGTGCTGATAAACGGTGAAAAAGTTCAGGTTTATCCCGGTGTCTTTATAATTACTGGCGTATCCGGTGAGAAATATATAGTTGATGAGGAAATTTTTCGCAATATGTATGATGTGATTTTGGAAGAAACTTTTTAGGAGGTGGAATAAATGCGAATGTATCCTGTGCCTTTCTCAACCCGTGAAGAAGAACGCTTTTTGGGGCTAACTTTACGGGAAGCGGCCTGGGCTTTCGGAGGATTAATCGTGGGGCTTTTCTTTTCAGTGCTGTTAAGTTTTCTGTTGAGAAAGCCCCCCGGAATGATGCTTTTGCTGGCAGTTCCTTTCGGTGGAGCAGGCTTTCTAATCTCCCGCTGGCCGGTAAATGAAACCGACAGCAGGACTACTCTGGACAGGCATATTATGAAGGGGTTGAAGTATTTGACGAAAACGCACGATTTTATTTATACCAGAAAATAAAAATTTTTTAGAAAGCTGTTGACTATACAAAAGGTATGTTTTAAGATAGCATTGAAAGTTTCTGCCCATCGAGTAACATAACAGCTAAAAAATCGGAGGAAAAAGTTACCAAACCCTGTAACCTTTAAGGTTTCAGGGTTTTTAGTTTTTTAGGAGGCGATGAGTGTGACAGAGGAAAAGGAAGTATTGCTGACACGTGAAGGCTATGAAAAACTTGAGAGGGAGCTTGCGGAGTTAAAGTCTGTCAAAAGGAAAGAAGTGGCAGAACAAATCAAGGAAGCATTAAGTCTCGGGGATATTTCTGAAAACGCCGAATACGAAAACGCCAAAAACAACCAAGCTTTTATAGAGGGCCGGATAGCAACGCTGGAAAAAATTCTGGCAAAAGCAAGGATTATCTCCGCTGAAAGGTCAAAAAACGTAGTTTCTCTGGGTTCAAAGGTAGTTTTGAGGGATGTAGAGTTAAACTAAATAGGCACTTATCAGTTGGTAACCACAGCTGAAGCAGATATTTTCCGGAATAAGATCTCGAATATATCCCCTGTTGGAGTGGCAATACTCGGCAGGAGAAAAGGGGAAATTGTAAAAGTTTACGCTCCAGACGGTTTGCTGGATTGGGAAATTGTAGATATTATTGAGTGAAACTTTGGAAGGAAGGAGTTGAACGCATCGGAAGAAAATCAATGGATTGTAATCAGGAAGAAGGAAAATGGAACTCAGATTGAAAGTGCTGGAGATGTTAATTTTTTCTTCAATGCAACTGCCAGTATGATTAAGTTTTTACGGGACTTGTTGATAAGTGAAGGTTTTCCGGAAGAAGTTGCAGAAGCAGGAATTATGGGAATGGTTGTTGAGGTACTAACAAGAAAAGAACACAAAGAAGGAGAACTTATAAAGATTAATATTACTTCTACCCCGCAAGAGTAATATCTGCGGGGTTTTGTTTTTGGGGAGGTGATAAAATTAAGGCCCGCAAAAAAAGCCAGGTAACCTAACCTGACAGGGAGGAGGTGAAGAAAGTGCGTTATATCAGCTTGCTTGTGATTTTTATAATGCTTTTTACTTTAATGGCAGTACCCGTTTTAGCGGAAGACAACACATCGCAAACTACTCAACAGGATTTAAACATTGACAACCCTGCAAAAAGCGATATTTCAAAAGGCTTACCGGAAGTAACTCCCGAACAGTTTTCCGGGAAGATTAACGGCATAGCAGGGAAAGTTTACGGTGTGGCGGCAAATATCATCCCTTATATCTCCGTTGCAGTAATCGTAATCGGAGCAATAATTGGCATCTTTATTGAAAAAGCAAGAATGGCAGTTCTCTGGGCAATACTGGGGCTAATTGGCGTCCTCTGGGCACCGCAAATCGTGGGGTTTGTAATAAGTCTTGTGAAATAGGAGGTGTTAAGAGTGCTGAAATTTTTAAAGAAACTGGAAAACCTTATTTGGATACCTCTTCTCTGGCTTGGGCAGGGAATGGCACTGGCCGAAGGAACTGGGACTAATCCCGATATTACCAAAGGGCTTGATACTGCAGTAAACGAGGCAACGCTGGCAAACAAGATAGTATCCATTTCCACCAAAGTCGGAGCATTAATCGGAGCAGTAGCAGTCGGAGCTTTCATTTTGGGAGCTTTTCAGGTGGCGACTGCCGCCAACGAAGAAGCAAGGGCACAGGGCAAACAGAAAATGATGTGGGCGTTAGCCGGTGTTGCGGCAGTAGGTCTTGCAGTTGTCATCGTTTCCTTCTGGGCTAACACCATTAAAGGTCAAGCTGGTGCCGCTCAATAACAGGGGGGAGTTTGACTCCCTCCTGTTTATTTTTCGGGGGTGGAACATTGAATAGCTTGGATTTGCTTTTTTCTCTGTCAGTAGGATTTATCGCAACTGAACTGGTTATGGCTGTGACAGGAGCAGTAATTCTTCTTGCAGTTTTATTTTTTGGAGGTGATATGTCTGAATAATCCCTATATCTTTCTTGCCATACTCGGCGGTCTGTTAGTTACGGGCGTTGTGGTGATGTTCTTTTTACTGAAAGCCAATCCTGCTACGGGAAAAGCCGAAAAGGGCAGGTATGAAAGCCAAGAAAAGAAAAGGTCAAATCAGAAACAAGCACACCCGCAGGAAATAATTCCCCTGCAGGAAATAAAAGACGGGGCTTACAAAGCTTACGGCAGGTATTATCTTATTTGCAGGGTAGAAGGCACGAACTTTTCCGTGATGTCCGACGCTGAAACCAATGCAAGGGAAAACGCCATTATAGACATTCTAAACCGCATAGACTTCCCGGTGCAGTTTATCACCACGACTGCTGTAGCAGATACTTCCATGATAGCAAACCAGATGCGGGAGCGGGCTGAAAGCCTGCCGGATGACAGCAAACTGAAAAACTACATCGAACTTTATGCAAGGGAAATGGAGCGGATGAAATATGCACGGGAAGTTTTAACGCAGGTTTCGTGGTTAGTCCTTTCCTGCAAGGATGACGAAGAGGAATTAAAACGGCTGAAAGACCGGCTTGGTTACCTTGTTACAGCTTTCCGGGAGCAGGCAGGAGTGGTGTTAACCCCGATAACGGACTTTGAGCAGATAATGGACAACATTCACGAGATAATCCTTCCGGAGGAAATAAATCGTCCTTCCCGGCTTGCAGTAATGGGAGCTACAGAGCCGGTTCACTTCAACGCAAGGGAAGCAGAGCAGTACCTTTCAAGGGCAGGTTAATCCTGCCTTTTCGTTTTTTTGATGAGAAAGGGGGAATGAAATGAAGCAGAAGCTTTTAATAAAATCTGTTGGTGAGGAGGTACACGTTAATTTTAGAGGCAGTACCGACTTTCTTAAAAGTGCCTTTATTATGACGGCGATTACCCTTGCGGATATTTTACTCAATCAGGATGGTTTATCGCAGGAAGAAGTAATCGGAGAATTTGAAATGCTTATCAGTTCTGCATTAACAATTGCTCAAGGAGGTGTACTGGTTGAAGAAAAACAGGAATAAAAAAGAAAATCAAATAAAAGCACCTGCACCGGGCATTTTTGATTTGCTTTTACCCGACCGGATAGAAGAAAACCCGGACTACATCAGGCTTAATGATTACTACGTTCGGATGATGGTAGTGGAAGCTATACCGGAAGTAATTCACTTCGGCTGGTTTTCCCGGCTGACCGGTGAAGGTGGAGTTACTCTTTCGGTGATCTTAAATCCTTACACCCACCAGCAGGCGTCCAGCAGGATAGCCTACTGGCAGAAGGTACTGGGGTCAGAACTAATCCTTGCACACAAGCAGGGCAATACTCAGAGGATTGGGGTTTTGGAAACAAAATATGCGTTCTACAACCAACTGCTTACGGACATCAACCTGCACCGGAACAACATAATGTCGGCAGTAATAGTGATAGCCGTGTATGCCAAATCCCTTGAGGAACTGAACGAAAAGTCCGGCAGGATAAGGGACATTCTTGGGGCAACAAGGGCGGTAACCCTGTACAAGAGGCAACTGGAAGGCTTCAAGGCAGTCCTGCCGTTTGCCAGAACGGACTTACCGGAGTATCACGACGTAACGGTGGCAAATGCGGCGTGCTTATCACCGCTAATCAGCCTTGATTTTACGCACCCTTCCGGGATTTACTTTGGTATAACCGAAACCGGAAGTCCGGTGCTGTTAGACTTATTTATCGGACAGCCTTACCTGTATGGCCCGCACATGTTCATCTGCGGAACTACCCGGGCAGGAAAGTCTTATACCTGCAAGGGCATTACCGCACGGTCGGTTGCGTCGGGAATTCAAACTATAATCCTTGACCCGGAAGGTGAATACAAGAAGCTGGCAGAAGCTCTGGGCGGGGTTTACATCAAATTTCACCCTGCAATGAAGCCTGCTTTTAATCCGTTCGATATAGAGCCGGAAGTAGACGATACCCTTGGGGAGTTCTTGAACATTCCCGAAAAAATAGACGATATAGTAAGCCTCGTGGCAACAATGATGGAAGTGCAGAGCGGAGAGAAATTAACTGCCGAAGAAAGGGCTTTAGCGGGAATGGCAGTCAGGGAAGAATACCACTCCCGGGGGATAACCGAAGACCCGGCAAGCCTGTATATGCCGGGAGGAATAAAGTTAAAAGACGGGATTGCGGTAGGCAGGGTGAAAAAAGAAATGCCGACTATTTCCAGCTATATCGAACGCCTGAAAAAGCTGAACGCACACCGGCTGGCCAACGTGCTTATGCCGTTCAAGCAGGGAGGGCCTCAGGGTTTCTTTGACGGACAGAGTGCCTACAAAATTTCCGAAGAGCCTCTGGTAGTGTTTGACATAAAAGACCTTGGCTCGGACTTCTCCAAAACTTACGCAATGTACGTTCTTTTAGCGTGGGCTTGGGAGAAATTCGTGAAAAAATCCCGCAGGAGAAAGCGAATACTGGTGGACGAAGCGTGGCTGTTCATGGGAAGGAAGGATACCTCGCAGTTTTTATCCCAGATGGCACGGCGGGGTGCGAAGTACAACACATCTCTACTTCTTGCCTCGCAGTCCATCCGGGAGTTCTTGACCGAAGAAGGAATGTCCCTGCTTGGTCAGTGCGACACGAAGTTTTTCTTAAAACTGCAACAGAACGAAGCGGAAGCGTTGGGTGAAGTGTTTAAACTACCGCCTAACGTTGTTGAACGTTTAAAGACCTTCCAAGCCGGGCAGGGGATTTTGAAAGCAGGCAACCAGAGTGCGGTTGTTTATTTTAGAGGACTGCCTTTTGAGGAGCACTTCCTGCGTTCAGATCCGGAAGCAATGTTAGTGAGGTAGGAATATGGTAGTAAACATTTATGCTAATCGTGGCAGGGCTTTTGAAGAATTATTTGAACTGGCCGTAGCAGGAAAGAAATACTGCTATTTTCAGAAACAGCACAACCTCTGGATACCGTATGCCGGAAAAGCCTTTCCTGCCAAAGGTTCGCCGATAGATTTCATTGGAGTAGTAAAAGGCATACCGGTTGCGGTAGAGTGCAAAGAGGTAACCGGGGACAGATTTCCGCTTTCCCGTTTGCCACGAAAAGAATTTGACGCACTCAAGAAATTTCAGCGGGCAGGTGGCAAATCGTTTTTGGCGGTAATGAACAAAAAAGACGAACAGTTTAGCCTGATACCTTTCGGGGAGGTGGAAGAAAGATACCGACTTTATCTAAAAAACCCCGGCAGGAGAGGTTACGGCAGTATTCACTTAAAAGAATTCGTTGTCTTCAACGACATTTCAAAACTGCCGAAGATACTTTTAAAACTTGCCGGGAAGGAGGTAGAAAAATGAAGAAAACGAAATTAATAGCCTTGCTGGTACTGATACTGCTTTTGGCTTTAACTGCAACGGCTTTAGCGTCTATACCTGCTGGCTCTGGATTGGGTGGAGAACCTAACGCACAAAACGGTGCAGTCAATTCAAGCTCTTCTGACGGCGGGGTACTGCAACTTTTTACTCAAAACCAATGGAATACGTTAATGCTGTGGTATGCTTCCCTGTCAACCATAACTGGCGGACTTTTGATATTAAGCCTTGTCCGGATGGGTTACGGACAGATGTATTCCGGTATTAACCCGGCAGTTCGGGCAGAATTTATGGAAGGCGTGCAGAGGGCTTTCATAGCGGTTGCGGTAATGGCTTTAACTCCGGTGTTCGTTAAACTTCTTTTAGATATAAACGATGCTTTTGTGGCGTTTTTTGCGGATATTTTGAATAAGTTTGCAAACGGCGGAATGAATGTAACAATCCCCAAGAAATTAAATGCAGAAGGAGTATTTGAAAGGATACTGGTTGCACCTTTTGCCACGCTGATTGAAATGATAAAACTTCTTTTTGGCTTAAAACCCATAGACCAGCTTGTTTTTAACGGAAGGCTAAATTTCGGGGACAATTCTCTTTTCGATATGCTCTGGGGAAACGGTATAGATACGGGCAATGCCTTTGCCAATGCAATCCTGCAAATAAGTCTTATGGGCTTTACTCTTTACTTCAATGCCGTTTATACAATACGTAAATGGGTTATCGCAACCAACATAGCGGCAACGCCTATAATTATCTGGGCTTGGGTTATTTCGGCAGAACGGAGAATAATAGAAATCTGGATTTCGGAGATAATCGAAACCATATTCAAGCAAACATTTCATGCATTAACCTTCGGGCTTTATTTAAGCATACTGGCGGTAAAAACCCTGCCGTCGGCGGTGGACGGAAGCTGGCTGGCAAGCCAGTTTAAAGACCTTGCAGTATGGCTTGCCGGATTCGGTGGAGCGATAGCGGTAGCTTTCTTCATCTATCTCGGCTTTAAGCTGGCAACTGCACAGAACGCCGAAAAAGCGGCGGAAGCCAAAATGGGCTTCCAGAAAGTAATAATTGGCCTTGGCGTTTTGGGATTAATCCTGCCGATTGGAAGCTTTCTGGCAAGCACCCTGTCAGGTAACTGGGGAGTAGGAAGGGTTGTGATCGGTGGAGAAGGCGGAGGAGAGATAACAGTTTGGGAAGTTTTCTTCCTGCTGGTAACTATTATCCCGGTTAGCAAAATGCTGTCTTCAATTTTTATGTCCCTTGTCGCAAGAGCGGGAACGGTAGATGAAGAAAGGGTTGCCGGAATAGGACTTGGTGCGTTAGCCAGTGCCGCCGGTACAATTATGATGGCAGGAAGGTTTATGGGGGGACTGAAAGGCAAAGGGCTTTCTGGCTGGTTAGCACCGGGAGGCAAAGGAAATGATTTAACACCCGCCGGAACGGTTGCAGGAACAGCGGGTGGGACAACTGCGGGTGAAAGCAATATTGAAATTAAGCCGATTAAAGGTGCCGCACCGGGAGCATCGGCTACTCTGTACACGACAAAAGAGCCGTCTGCAATACAAAGGGCACAGAATACACCCTTATATCAGGCGGCAGGAATGGCTTCGGAAGCTGGCAATGAATTGGCTCTTAAAACCGGGGCTTTAGGAGCGGCAACATCTTTCGCTACGCCTGCGGTAATACCGATAGCGGCAGGAGTTTCGGCAGGCATAGGCAAAGCGGCAGGTTCGGTGTATTCAATGGCAAAACAGGTGGGACAGGGTTATAAAGAAGCCAAGCAGTCAGGGAAAGGCTTTGGTGAATTTTTGACTGACTACACCGGAGCCAAAACCAAGCTTGGCGGAGCAACCGCACTGGCAACTGCCACTGCCGGTTCGGTGCTTGGTCAATCTGTCGCCCTGCGGGCACAAGCAGGGGTATTATGGGCTGAAAATAAAGCCACTCAAGCGGCAGAGAAACTGGAAAACTTCATAGTACGCTGGCGTTAAACCTGCGTAATGCAGGTTTTATTTTTTTAGGGGGCGATAACCTTGCAGGATAAAGAGAATTTTTTTAATCAGGCTTTAAAGCAGGGTGCTCAAATACTATTAAAGAAAGGCTTGCAGTGGCTTTTAAAGACAGTAATACTGCCGTTTTTGCCGTATATAATTGTGTTTTTTGTTATTTTTGGTATGCTTTTAGCTTTCGTGGGAGCAGTTTATTCCGCTTTCCCGGTGGCAGGAATACTTACTGCCGAAAACAAAAAATTTGCAACCCAGAAGGATAAAGAGGAAAAAGCAAAGTACCAAAGGCTGGCTGACTTTTGGAACAGTTTTGACAACTGGCTTGTAGACAGGGTAGAAGTACCGGGAACGGATGGAGAAATAGAACCAATACCAAGAAGCCCATTCTATCCCGGGAAAGGCATACAGGATATTGGAATGGTTGCCGACCCGGAGCATACAACCCAATATCTTTTAAACTGGGGACAAATTTACAGCGTTTCGTTTTACTGGGCAAGCGTGTTTAACAAGGCAGAGATACCTGACGACATAAAAGAAGAAATGGCAAAAGCCATTCATCCATACTTTTACTACCGCTTAACACCAATAGTCCGGCAGGTTTATGATGTGGTATATGGCTGGCAAGAACCAGAAAAGTATTATACTTACCGTTTAATTGAGGCTTATACCATTCAGGGGCATTATCAGTTTTACTACAAGTGGAAGGTAACCGAATATGACCTGCCGAATGGCAACAAAGAAAAAATTACAGAACAGGAATTAGACACGGTACAACTGGTAGGAACTGACCGCTGGAAAAGGTTAAAAGATGTGATTAAGGAGAAGTACGAAATCAAAACCGACAAGGACATAGAAGAAGCAAGACAGGCGGTCTGGGAGGCGGGTGAAGCCTATTACCGTGAGCAGGAATGGCTTGCGTGGCTGGAATATGCGGTGGACAGCGGGTATTTGAGTTCTGCGGGGATACCGCCGGATTTGAGGCAAATCTTTCTGGAAGCGGAGCAAAAGTTCGGCGTGCCGTGGTGGTTTTTAGCGGGAGTTTCCTTGCGGGAAAGTTCGTTCAGGGTAGATGCGGTAAGTTCCCTCGGTGCAATCGGCTTAATGCAGGTTATGCCGTATAACTTTGAACATTACGCACCGCTTCTGGGGTTTTCTTACCCTGCCGATACGGCCAACCCAAGGGCACAGGTATTTATCGGGGCATATATGCTGGCGTCCCGAATTGGTGATGTTAATAGCATTGATTGGCAAGGAGATGGCTGGAAAACTGATGAAAGAATAGTTAAGGCACTTCTGTCGTACGGTGGTTACGATGATCCTGATGAAATCAAAAAAGCATTAAGTCCGCCTCATGGGTACGTTTACGACATCCTAAGATATGCGGAGCAGTTCAAGAACAGTCAGTCTTCCACTCCCGGCTGGCCGCTGCCGAAGCAGTACACTACTATCAGTTCGCCTTTCGGGCCAAGAATACATCCCAGAACAGGGAAACCTGATTTCCACGAAGGTATAGACCTTCCTGCACCCAAAGGAACTCCGGTATACTCTGTTGCTGACGGTGAAGTAATTTTTGCCGGGTGGGCAGGAGATGCAGGGCAGATGATTAAGATAAAAGACGCTTTTAACACCTACCACTACCTGCACTTATCAAAGATAGACGTGAAAACTGGCGACAAAGTAACTGCCGGGCAAAAAATCGGAGAGGTGGGAAACACGGGAGTATCTGTCGGAGCAAATGGCGGTTACCACCTTGATATTAGAATAAAAAGCAACATAGACGGCAGATGGATTAACCCGCTGGAAATTCTCACAATTCCCAAAAAGTAGAACAAAAATTTTTCGGAAAAGTAGTTGACAATTGAGAGTTTTGAACTTATGATATAGGTAGACAAACTGCACCCACCGAACGGGGGTGGGTGTAAAAATTGACAAACAGAAAATAACCCCTCGAACGTCAGGTTCGGGGGGTTATTTTTTTTGAGGTGGTGAGAATGTGAACAGGAGACAGGTGATGGTAGAAATGCGGGCCCAAGGACATACTCTTTCGGAAATAGCGAAGGTTTTTGGTCTGTCAAGGGAAAGGGTAAGGCAAATTATCAGCAAAAAGCCAAAAACAAAAACTGTTTTTGTCCCCTTGGCAAATGAAAACGGAGTAACTCTTTTGAAGATAGAAAGAACAATCAGAGGGTTGACATTGAGGGATCTGGCAAGATTGTCGGGAGTGTCTATAACAGTTTTAACTTCGCTTGAGAACAGGCACAGACCTGTTAAGGAACTTACAGCCTCAAGGATTGCAGAAACCCTTGGTTGTCCGGTTGAAAAAATTTTTAAAAAGGAGGTGAGAATAATTGATACTTCTGGCAACCGGGATACACGAACTGGAAAAGGAAATTCAGTCCAGAGTACACAGCAAGACCTGTTACCACGCAAACGCCTTGCCTGCGGTAGTGGCGAACTACAAGCCGGAAGCGGTAATCATCTCTCCGCACCTTGAAGGCAGTAAAGATGACTTTACCGGAGTAGTAAAAAAACTTCGTGAGATAGGAGTTCGGGTAATTGTTTTACCCGGACGGGAGGAGGATGACGCAACCAGAAAAATTATCAGCAGTTTGCTGCCGTTCGGGGTTTACGACTATGTTTTTGACCCTGTAAATGCCGATAAGGTGGTCTTCCGTCTTAACAACCCGGGAAAACTCGGAGATTTCACGGGTTTTACGGAAGAAATCACCCTTGACGAAGAAATTGTCCGGGAAACCGCTGTCAGGAAAAAAGAAAGCTGGTTTGAGAGAATAAAGCGAATTTTCAGCAGGAAACCGGAAACAGATTTCCTGACCGGATGCAGGACAAGAAGGGAAATGCAGAGGGTTTTGGACAGGTATTTAGCCAAGAAAAGGCGGTTTTCTTTTGCACTCGTGGATTTTGACAACTTCAAGCAGGTAAATGACACGTACGGACACCAAATCGGCGATAAACTCCTTACCTGCTTCGGGCAGTTTTTAAGGGAAAACCTTCGCAGGCAGGATATGGCCTTTCGCTACGGCGGGGAAGAGTTTGCTCTCATCTTCCCGGACACCTTGCCGGAGGAAGCGGCAAAGATCCTCGAACGGCTGAACAAGAACTGGGCAAGTTTCTACACCAGCAACAAGAAAGATTTCCGGGTAACTTTTTCGGCAGGAGTTGCCTCTGGAAGCAAAAAAGCGGTGGAAGAGGCAGACAGGGCATTGTACCTTGCCAAGAAGCAGGGAAAGGACAGGATAGTAATTTACAGCCCGGAAGCGAAGAAAGCATATAACGCTCCCGTGCTGGAAGAAATCAAACTGGAGGTGAACGGCACGAAAGGCAAAAAAGTGAAGCTGTCCGCTTTGCTGGGAAGCAGGCAGGAGCTTCAAGACACGGCAAAACCGGAAGGAAAGCCGACGAAGTTCCTGATGGTTTACTCCTCGGCGTCAGGGGTAGGCAAAACCGCCGTGTCAATAAGTCTTGCAAGCCTGCTGGCCGAAAAAGGCAGGGTGCTTTTGGTGGACGCAGACACTTCCGGTTATACCCTGACCGAACATTTTGCGGGAACATCCCCGGGAAAGATGGCATTTAAGCCTGTTCGACCGGAAGGCTGGCAGTTTGACTTCTTAACTTCTCCCGGAAGCCCGGAACAGTACACGGCAGAAAAGGTAAAAGAAGTTGTAAGCCATCTTCAAAACTACGACTATCTGGTAATAGACAGTGCACCCGGCTCGCTTTCCCTGCACGACCACATCCGGGAGTTTCTCGAAAAAGCCGATAAGGTTTTCCTTCTCTGCACTCCCGAAGCAAAAGCGGTGGGAGCGGTGAAAAGGTTTATCAACAGCGAAATGAAGTTAATTGACGGACTTAAAAACAAAACCAAATTCATCGTCAATCGCTCGCACCCTTTAGCTGCAAGGACACCGGAGGAGGTGGCTAAAGAGGCAGGAATAAACATTGATTACGTCCTGCCGGAAGATAAATTCGTGGAAAAAATGTTTTCCGAAGCCAAACCGCCGGAAATTGTTGAGGCGGAATTTTTATTGAAACTGCAAAACATCATCAATCAGGAGGTGCTTGGTTAATTGAAAATCAAAGCGATAATCGGAAGTGAAAAGCTTGAAGAAAAGTTAATCAATGACCTGAACGGCGAAAAGGGCAGTCCGCCGGAATTGCTGGTAATTTCCCGCAAGTGGGAGAAAGGAGGTGCGGAAAACCTTGTAGAAGAAGTAAAAACTGCCGTGTATGACGGCTGTTCTTACGTGGTAACAGTCCTCGGCAGGAAAGACCGGGAGGCGGAAAAAATCGAAGAGGAACTTTGGGACTTGGGAGTTCCCGGCGAAGCGATACTTTACGGCAACCCGGTAAAGTATTCGCAACTTCTGGAACACGTCAAAAAAATTCTGGCACAAAAAATTACTACCGACCCGGTGGTGTGGCTGGACAAAGAGGAGGAAAAACAAGAAGAAATTGTTTTTGCGGAAGAAGTAAAAAAAACTGACGAACGGCCAGAAGAAGAAATCCTGAAAAAACCAGAAACTGAGGAAGAAGCTAAAAAAGAACAGCAGGACGAAATGAAAGAACAAGCGGCAGAACCCGAACCGGAAGAAGTCAAAAAGGAAGTTGTGCCGACTAACAAATCCAAAACTGTCTGGTTTATCTCTCCCGCTCCCGGTGCAGGGCAAACCACTATTGCCAGTTCAGTTCTGGCGGTTTTAACCGAAACCACCGGGGAAAGGGTGGCACTGGTTGACCTGTGTCAGCCTGCATCGGTTTATTTAAAGTTCGGAGATCCGGAGTTTGAAGACTTGGACGACCGCTATTTCGCCAAGACCAAGTGGGGAGATTTGATAGTTCCCAAGAGACCTTTAACTCCTGATGAAGCAAAAGAATTCATCAATACCCTTACCGGTTATGACCGCATCTTTGTTGATGCACCTGCCGGATGGGATGCAGGGCAGTTTGGCAGGACGGTAACGGTGATAAACGAAGACCTTGAAACCTTTAAACTGCTTAAAAACTTCAAAATCGGAAATGTTCTCGTATTAAACAAAGTTCAGCACCAAAGCCCCAATTTCCTGCAGGAAATCCTGAGAAGCGAATTCGGCAGGAAAGCGGATGTAATAATCCCGTTCGACCCGGAAGAAGCCAAAGCGGTGGACGCACCGGCGGCACTTTACTCCGATGCTTTATCCAGAGGTGCGGGAGAAATTTTATCGCTAATAGCGGGGTGATGGAATGGAAGTAATTCTCTGCGGCAGTCCCGTATCCGGAGCAACTCCTGCCTTTATTGCCAGAACCCCGGTGGAAGCCTACGACCTTTTGAAAGAGCGGGGTGAGGGCGTTGTACTGGTTTCCTTTTCTGACAGGCAGGGAATTGAGTTTGCCCTGAACGCTTCCCGGCTGTACCGGGACAAGAAATTCCTGCTGGTGCTGGAGAAAGCGGACTTGAAAACTTGGATTGAGCTGGAGCGGGCAGGGGTAACGCCTGTTCACCCTACGGACATAGAACAGGTGCTTAAAAACCTGAAATTCAAGGCAAGAACCCCCGTTCCGGTGGAAGCGGCGGTAGAGGAAGAAAAGAAAACCCTGAAAGAGCAGTTGGGAAAACCCGTTTCGGCGGTCTACGCCGGAAAGGTTGCCGTAACCTCTTTAAAACCCGGTGCGGGGAAAAGCTTTCTTGCAAGAGAACTGGCGGAAGAATTCAGGAAAGCCACGGGACTTCCGGTTTACATCAACGAAGAAGGGCAGGGATTGTGCTTTTTTGAAGAGGATTTCGACCCGGAACTCGGCAGTAGATACGACAGCGTTCTGGTTGTTTCAAGAGCCGACGAAATTTCTCTGGCAAGGCTTTCTAACTTGAAGGGCTTGTATGAGTTTAAAAACTTCTATCTTGTTTTAAATCAGTCGGAGAAAATAAGAATACTTGCGGAGGCGTTGCCGTTTCCGTTAGCGGCGGTTGTTCCGCCAAAAGAGAGCAAGAACTACGAAAGAGAACTGAAAAAGATTTTGAGCCTTGTAACGGGGAGCGACTTCCTGTTTGAGAAAAAGCGTAGCTTCTGGGAGGTGATAGGTTGGAAAAGAAGAAACGCTCAACAAGTTTGAAAATAGCCGTGGCGGCAGGTATACTGTTCTTTATCGCAATGCTGATATACGGGCAGGCATCGAAAGGACTTACTCCTGTAGTGGTGGCTAAAAAGCTGATCCCTGCCGGGGAAACCCTGAAAAAAGAGGACTTGGAAGTAATTCAGGTGCTAAAACCGCCAAAAGGGGCAGTATCCAAGATTGAGGCGGCGGTGGGCAAGAAAATCTCTTTACCCCGTCTGCCGGGAGATATGATTTTGCAGGACAGCCTGCAGGGAACAAGCCAAACGGTGCCGGAAGGACAGGCGGGTCTTGTTATCCCTGTCGAAAACAAGGATTTACTGGAAGTCGTAAAACCCAACGACACGATTTCTTTCATCGCCACTTCTGTTTCTGCCGGACAGAACAGCTTTGAAGTGGGAAACTTTAAAGTCCTGATGGTCTTCAAGAATGAAGATAAAAGTTCCGGGACAGTCGGAAGTTTGTTTGTTGCTGGCGATCCGGCAGAAATCTATCAGGCGGCAGGGTACTTGAAAAACGGCCAGTACCAGATAGTTCTAAACCCGTCCTCGTAGGCGGGTTTATTTTTTAGGAGGAGGTGAAAAAATGTGCTTGCCTGCGTGTTAAGCCCTTTAGGCGGAAGCGGAAAGACAACCGTTGCCCTGAACACCGCAAGGGCAGGGGTGCTGGCGGGAAAGAAAGTTCTGGCAGTAGAACTGGACTTTTCCCCCGGTTCGTTTCGGTCGCTCTTGCAAATTGAGCGGGGGAAAGCCCTTGCCGGTGCGGTCAACGCCGAAAACTGGCAGGATTTCGTCGCTAAAACCCACTACGGGTTTGATGTACTTCCTGCCGGACTACCCGATAGAAGCGAACACGTTGACCTTGTGCCGTACAGGGATTTTTTGAAGAGAGCCTTGAGCGTTTACGACTATGTGGTTGTAGACACTCCTCCAACGGTGCACTACCTCGTATCCGAAACGGTAAGCAACTTCTCTGCGTTAAACCTCATAGTAATTCCCGGCATACGTGGACTTGAAGGAGTAAAGCGGACGGCAGAATGGGCAGAGTTCCTGAAACTAAAAGGTGTCCTGAAAACAGGGACGATTGTTTTAAACCAGTTTCCCAGAAAACTTGTTTGGGCAGTTGGAGAAGTTCTTGAGTACCCCATTGGAGCAAGTCTGCCGGAAACGAAAGAATTAAGGCAAACCCCGGTAAATGACGAAATCGCAAGACAGCTTGCCCCGTTGCTGGGTCTGGAAGTAGTTCCGGAAAGAAAGGGATTGTTCAGCTTCTTGATGCGAAAAGGAGGGATAGCCGTTGCAAAGCAGTGATTTTACCCCGCAGGAACTGGAAATGCTTTTGCGGGAAGTCCAGAGGCGTGTTCTGGCACGTATATCTGACAGGCGGGACATAGACGTCCGGGTAGCCATCAATGATATAGCACGGCAGGTCATCATAGACAAGAAACCTGCGATGCTCCCCAAAGCCTTGGAGTTTGCCGAAGAAGCTTACACGAGGCTGTTCTCGCTGGGGCCGCTGGAAAAGTACCTGCAGCCCGGTTCTGCGGTAACGAATATGATTATCTTCGGCACGAAACTATTGGTGGAAGAAAACGGCGAAAAGCGAATAGAAAACGCCTTTACCTCGGAAGAGGAAGTCCTGCGGATATTTGAGAGAATAGCCAACCGGGTGGGGAAAGAGCTTTCAATAGCCGTGCCTTCCATAGACGCTGAACTTCCCGACGGCTCCCGGGTGCTTCTGGTAATCCCGCCGCAGGGGGACAAGCCTTACGGGTCTATCCGGAGGCACACAAAGAGGGAAGCAAAGCTGGAAGAACTGTACCCGGGGATGAGGGGGCTGAAAGAAAATGCTGACTATTTAATCCGGGCGGTCAAGGGACGAAAAAATTTCGTTGTAGCGGGTTCAACCAACGCAGGGAAAACAACCCTGATGAACGCACTCCTGCAGGAAGTTCAGCCAAAGCACGTGGTTGCAGTTTTGGAGGATACCCGGGAAATAAATCTGAGCCATTTGGAATTCGTGGCCTACTTCAAGACCCGGGAAATCGAAGGTATGCCCCCCATTACTTGGCAGAGGATTTTGAAGGACTGCCTGCGGTTTACTCCGCAGAGGATAGTCTTGACGGAGGTTAGAACTCCGCCTGCGGCTTACGAACTGATACAGGTATTGAATACCGGACATGCAGGCTCTATGACTTCGATACACGCCAACGGGGCAATGGACGCATTGTACCGCCTCGAAACTCTCATACAGGAACATAGAAACCTGCCGATAGAGGTAATCCGCAGGCTGATTGCCAGAGCGGTGGATATAGCGATATTCCTGACAACCGTTGAGAACGAAATCGGGGAAACGATAGGACGAAAGATAGCGGAAATAATTGAAGTGGACAGGGAGCTGGACGAAAACGGGCAGTACAAAATCCGGGAGGTGTACCGGGGTTGATTTTCGGTGCAAGCCTCATCTTCGGGTTGGCAGGTTTTTTACTGGCTTTAGCCTTAATGGTTCTGCAACAGGAAAGAAGACAGAAGCTGATTTCCTACCTGCAACGAGATTTTCTTGTACAAAGGGAAGAAGAAAAAGAGGTTTTCGCCTTAATCGGACTTGAGGGACTACTGGAAAAGGAAGCAAAGAGGGTTGAAGGATTGAAGTTAAACCCCGGCGACGTTCTCCTTGCCAAGGCTCTTGGGGTGCTGATCCTGCTTTCTCTTTCAGGGCTTTTCGGTTTCCTGCTATTCGGGATGGTGCTTTCGGGAATATACATTTACCTCATAAACTTCATAATAGCCAAGATGAAGCAGGCACGCCGTAAAGCCATTGAAACGCAGGGATTTATAGATTTCCTGCTGGATATGGCTTCGGCGTTGAACATAGTCCCGTCCCTTCTGGACGCTTTGAACGCTACTCTTCCCCGGGCTGACGAAAAAATCCGTCCGGAAATTGAAAAAATCATCACCGAATACGAAGCGGGGCTTACTCTTGACGAAGCACTGATGAATTTCGCACAGAGAAGCCAGTCGGCAACGGTGATGGCGTGGGCGGACGGGCTCATACTGGCAAGGAAGCACGGAGGCGACCTTGCGGAGATCTGCAGGAAAACTGCCGAAAAACTGCGGACGAAGAAACGGGTGGAAAAAGAAATAAAGGCGGCGGCGTCCGGGGCAAAAGGTACGGCTATGGCAATCGCTGTGATCCTTTTTTTGGCCTTGATAATGCAGGTAGCATCCGGACAGCTTTCAATGGTGCTGGAGCAGTTCTGGGGCAAAATAGCCGTATCCGTGATTACGGGGCTTTTCCTCGGAGGAACTTTCATTATCTACAATATCATTGAGAAGGAGGCTGAACTTTAAGAGTGACAAAAGGAATGGTAAGCAAAATAAGACTTCCAACCCGATATATCGGGGAAGAGCGTGCAGGGAAAATCGAAAAAACCCTGAAAGCACTCGGCGGTATAACCCTGTTCGGCATAAAAATCAACACTGCCGAAGAATATGCCGCTTACCTCGTCTTGTTCATCGGAATAGGCATAGCGGGAGGTATAATAGTTTCCCTGATTGGGGTGCCGGTGGCAGGGTTTGTTCCCGGCTTGTTCTTGGCTTATATGCTTTACGACAAGGTAAAGCACGGGATTAGCAACCTGAACAAGCAGGTTATGAAAGAAGAAGAACTGCCTGCACTCTTTGAGGTAATAAGCATAGCCGTCCGGGCAGGGGCAACGATTGAAAACGCTGTAAGGCACGCCGCAAATAACCGGGAGGGACTGGCGGCAAGCTGGCTGAAAGAGGCACTTGCCAGATATGACGCAGGTGAGCCGCTGGATTTGGCGGTAGAAGCAGTAGCAGACAGGACAAACTGCCGGCAGTTGTTAGTTCTTGCCCGGATTGTAAACGCCGGGAGAAAAACCCGAGAAGGACTTGCCGACATTCTGGATAAAGCAGTTGAAGATATCTGGACTGAAAAAGAAATGGAAGCCAGAGAGCGGGCAGGAAAAATCGGAAGCAAACTTACTTTTCCGGTTTTGCTTTTCTACTTCCTGCCGGGGGCTTTGTTGATTTTACTGCCAATGCTGGCGTCCATTTCAAGTTCTGGTCTATTTTGAGGAGGTGGTAGTTATAGGGGAGAGCTTGGATTTCAAAGCAGTAACCTGTACCCCAAAAACGAGAGGAGGTGTGCCCGTGTTGTTAAAACTTTACGCAAAAGCGGTTGCTTTTAAGAACAACCAAAAAGGAGTATCGGAGCTTGTTGCCGCAATCGCTCTGGTGGTAATTGTTGCGGCGATAGCGGTAGCGGCCTCTCCGGTGGCTAAGCAAATGGTAACTGGCCTTCTGAATAATGCAAATGGTGTTATCAGTGGAATTAAGTAACGCTTTTCCAAAAGGAAGACAAAAACAATGCCGTGAAGAAAGGAGGGATTACCGTGTTACTTAATCTTTTTGCCAAAACAGTTGCTTTCAAAAACAACCAGAAAGGTGTATCCGAACTTGTAGCGGCCATTGCTTTGGTAGTTATCGTTGCGGCCATCGCAGTTGCGGCTTCGCCAATAGCCAAAAATATGGTGACCACTCTTTTAAACAACGCCAATACTGCCATCAGCGGTATCAAGTAGTTTCTTAAATCAAAAACCCAAAAAAAATTAACAAGGAGGAGGAGTTCTGATGTTACTCAATCTTTTTGCAAAGGCGGTTACTTTAAAGAACAATCAAAAAGGGGTTTCCGAACTGGTAGCGGCAATTGCTCTGGTGGTGATTGTTGCGGCCATTGCCGTGGCGGCCTCTCCGGTGGCTAAGCAGATGGTAACTGACCTTCTGAACAACGCCAACACCGCCATCGGCGGAATTAATTAAGTTACCTTCTCAAAAGCCTGCACTTTACGGTGCAGGCTTTGTTTTTTCAGGAGGTGATAGAAAAATGAACGGGCTAATAGTGGTTGTGAAAAGGGGTGATGAAATAAAAGAGTTGTACTTAAAAGCCGACAACCCCTGCGAAGCCTACGAATTCGTGATGGACATATTTGACTGGGGCGTGCTGGCTATTTTAAACGAAGAAGGTCTGGAGTACCTGAAAAACAAGTTTCTGGGGGTGCTAAACCGATGAAACTCCTGAAAGACCAGCGGGGTGTGGGAGAACTTGTCGGGGGAATGGTGGCAATATTTTTTATGTCTTTAACAGTAGTAGCAATAATCGTGATTATGCAGGCTTGGAACGTGAAACTTGCAACCCAGCAGGCCGCCTTTGAAGCGGCAAGGGCAGGAATAGTGTCCGACACCCCCGTGCAGACCGCCCAAACGGTTGCCAAAAATTTTGCCAGCGGATTAATTCCCAACTGGGATACGGTTCAGGTGTCGGCTGTACTGCAGGGAAGCCTTCCCAACCAGAACTTGCAGGTAACGGTAACCTATCGCTATGCACCTAAAATTCTTCCAACTGCTTGGAATATTACAGGACAGGCAACAATGCGAATGGAGGATGCCCCATGATGACCGGACTTGCAAAAAACCAGAGAGGACTTGGTGCCCTTTTTCTTGGCGTGTTCTGGCTGTGGATAGTGTTCTTAATTTTGGGTTACAGCAATTTTGTCGCAGAAGCTCTGAATATGAGAAGCAGTTTTCTTAAAGCAACGCTGATTGCGGTAAAAGCGGCGGCACGAAGCATAAACGAACAGGTAGCTCAAAGTGGAGGAAATGCACAGATAAATTTAGGCAAAGCAAGGCAGGCGGCAGATACTTACTTTCAATTGAACCTGCCACCGGTTTTTAAGCAAACGGGAGCAACAGCCGAAATTGAAAGCATTCAAATTATCAACCAAACAACAGTAGAACTGACTACATCGGCAAGCGTGCCCGTTGTTACTCCATTGGGTAAGCTTACTGTTCCTTTTAAAACTACCCAGAGGGCAGGATTGAAAGTTTTCCAGTAGAAAGGAGGTGAAAACTTGGATAAAACCCAAAAACTTCTTGTAGTACTGCTGGCAGTAATTGTTCTGGTTGCAGGAATGGTTGGATATAACATTTATCAGGTAAACGGCTTAAAGGGAAAAGTAGTCGCAATAGAAGACAAAACACTTTCAAATAACTCAAACACGAAACAAACTCCCGAAAAACCGACAGAAAATCCTTTATCCGTGCTTAAAGAGAATTTAGGCAAGAAATCTGTAACGCTTTTCTTCTACCTTACAACCTGACCTTACTGCCAGAAGCTCTGGCCGTTGGTCAGGGAGGCGGAAAAGAAATTTTCTAACGTGGTTTTCATAAAGATAGATGCCAGTTCACCTGATGCACAGGCAGTCTATGATGAGGTTTACAGCAGGTACAAGAAGCAAAGTGAATATGTCCCCTACCTACTCTACTTTGATACCAAAGGCAACCTGACCGGAGAAACGGTAGGCTACATCCCGGCAGAGGAACTGGAGGCAAACATTCAGAAAACTCTCAAGTGAAGGAGAGGTTCAAGGTGAAAAGATTTGACCTTGTTCTTGTTTTTGCTCTTGCAGTTTCATTAATTCTTTCCGTGGTTGCGGCAATCCAGAGGGATTACCAACCGATAACCTCAAAGCCGATTGATTACAACCACGTCTGGAAATAATCAAAAACCAAAATTTTAAAAGGAGGAGGATAAAGATGAAAAAACTTAGCTTTCTTGCAGTTTTAGGTTTATCTTTAGCATTAATCCTTTCCGGTTGCGGGGCAAAGCAGGACAATCAAAACCAAGCCGTGCAGGAAAAAGAAAAACAAACAGTCCAGCAAACCTACAATGAAGAAACTCCCAAGCAGGTTGAAGCGAAAAACGTTATCACCGCAACAGAACAAACTTACATTGAAATTGACGGCAAACGCTATGATTACGAAAAAATCCGGATGGTATTTCTCGGGAAACCTGATATAAAACCCGGACAAACAGCTCACGTGTTTGATATTAATGGGCAGACTTATATAGCAGTTTATACCGGAGTGCTAAAAGAAAAAGTTAAGGCAGGAAACGATGAAATGATAAGATTAAGTGCCAAAGTGGTGGATGTCGGCAAAGGAGCAATAACCTTTGACAGTAAAGACATTATACCTTACGACGGCAAGACCATCATTAATACTTTCAAGGGAACATTGACAAAGCAGAACTATCAATCTTTTACCGGAAGCGAACTGAAGCCGGGCGATATTGTGCAGGTTTATATCAAAGACGGGAAGGCTGTAACGATAATTAAATACTAAAATCACTCTACCACCAGAACAAATCTGGTGGTATTTTATTTTATAGGAGGTGGTTTCTATATGACCAGAGGAGGAGGGGTTACAATTAGAAGGCTTATTGTTTTTAGCCTTGCTGTATTGCTTTTAGCGGCAGGAGGTTGTGCAACTTCAAAAGAGAAACCGGGATACGTTAAAAGCACGGGTGAACCTAAAACTACTAAAGAAACCGCTTATCAAGTAAACCAGAACACCGCAGACAGCACAAAAAAGAAAAAAGGCATATATCACCCTACCTACCGGAAGGAGATACCAGTTCCGGTATACGAAAACTGCGAAATAATTGAAGGCAAAATCACCAAAAAAGACGGCTTTGGTTATCACGTCGGCAGTTTAACAATTCCCTGGCCTGCGGCGGGAGTGCACATAATTCTCGATAACGGCGACAGTTTAAAGATTGGAGATAACGTTAGGATAAGAAAAGCGGGGAACAGCTTCTGGGTCATAAAATACAGCGGCTACCGGGAAAGATATTTCAATTCCAAAAAATACGGAAAGATAATTGAAGTCCGGGGTAAAATCAAGGAAGTGAAGGAAAATGGAATAATACTGGATAACGGTAAAAAGTTCTTCTGGAACAAAGATACTCCGGTAGATGTTCACCTGTTTGACGACAGCATAGCAGACCGATATTTCAGTTACGACCCAAGCTATTTTAAGCCCGGGCAGGTAGTTACAATAGAATATCCCGTTAGAAACCCGAACGAATGGGTGGAAATCTTTCAAGAATTTTAAGGGAGCGGAAAACACCGCTCCCTTAAATATTTTTGAGGCAGGCTTTGGGGGTGAGAATGAAAGTGCTGGAGATGGAAAACTGATTTAAAAACCAAAAAACTAAATAACGGAGGAGGTTTTTATGTGGAAGAAAGCTCGAGCTGTTCTTCTTGTGTGTCTTTTGCTGTTTAACGTTGCAGTCGTTTTCGCAGGAAACGGTCATGATAATGGCAAGCAGAAAAGTCCTTCCAGCTGGCTTACAGGCCCGGCACCAAACGGTGCATTCATTCCGGTAACGGAAACACAAAAAATTTACGTTCCAGAGCAGGGGCACTACGAAACAAGAACCATACCCGAAATAGGGCACTGGGAAGCAAAATACAATCCGCCGGTATATACAACGGTATGGGTGAACGATACCTGCTATCGAACAATACCAAAAACCTGTACCCGGATAGTGCCGGCAACCTGCTATCGGACGGTGCAGTCTACCTGTCCTACCACAGTGCCAGATACCTGCACAAGAAAAGTACCATCAACCTGCACCAGAACAGTAAATGACACTTGCACAAGACAGGTAAGAGATACTTGTTACAGGAGAGGCACTTGTACTGATAAGTACTGGGACTGCTGGATTGAATTCTGGGAAGATTGGGGAACGAAATGTCATAGTGAGTGTGTAATATATGATAGTAAACATGATGTTTGCAAAAAGACAAAGGAAGTTTGTAAGCAAGTAAAACAAACAGGCAAGCGTACGGTTTGCGGCTGGAAAACTAAAACGTATACCTGCGATGTTCCTTACACCTGCTACAAAACCGAAACCTATACCTGCACCAAGACCGAACAATATCCTTGCGAAAGAACTGAAATGTATACCTGTAATAGGATTGTCGAAGTGCCTTGTCCCCGAACCGAACCTTACGATTGCTCCACAGAGGAAAAATACGACTGCTCAACAACCGAACCTTATACCTGTCAAAAACCAGTAGAGCAACTTGTATCCCCGGGAGGCTGGACACAGGTGTGGGTTGTAGACCAGCCTGCTCAAACCCAGCAGGTGTGGGTGGTAGACAAACCTGCAAGCTGGCAAGAGGTAACCACCACAACATTGAAGAAAGTAACGGGTACGGTTACCGTAGCAAAAGACCCAAGCTATATACTGACCCAGACCTTCCCGGATGCCAAGAACGAAAACCAGCCTGCTTCGATGATGCTGACGGTGGAATGGAAGGATATGAAACTTGACGGCCAGCCGGCACAGGTAACAAAAGTTGAGGCATTTCACGAATTAGAACGGTACTACAATAAAGGGACAATGATAGTTCAGCCGGTATCGGCAGCAATGGACAGCAAAAAGAACAGAGCAGAGTTCAAGTTTGTCTATTCCAAACCGGGCACGCCGAACTCGATAATGCACATCAGGCTCTACCTGAACAATACCAACGAATTTGTTGAAATCACCGCACCTATCCCGGTAAACGGGGCAACTACCACGCTGAAAGGCGGCAGTACGGATAATACATTGAAAGGCACACCAGCCGATAAGGACAGTTTAACTCTTTAAGCCTGCCTCAAAAAGGGAAGCAGTGTTGCTTCCCTTTTAGTATTTTTTATGAAAAATTACAGCAGGATATTGAAAAAATAAACATAATTTGTTATAAGTATTCAAAAGCACACAACCTTCTTAACGCCCCCCGGAGTAACGCTCCGGGTCTTTTTTTAACCCCGGAGACAGTTCTCCGGGGTTTTCTTTTCTTGGAGGTGATTTCCCTGCTAAAACTTCTTTTTACCTTTACTGCAGGTTCATTGGCCGGAAGCTATGCCAACGCTCTGGCTTACAGGGCGTTAAATGGCATAAACCCTGCCATCTCTTCCCACTGTCCTGTCTGCGGGAAAAAACTCGGGTTCTGGGAGCAAATTCCGGTTGCAAGCTATCTCGTTCAAAAAGGCAGGTGCAGGGGTTGCGGAACAAAAATTCCGGCAAAATACCTGCTTGCGGAAATTGCAGGAGGAATTGCAGGAGTTGCAGGTTTTTTGAAGTTTGGAATGAGCTTTGAATGGATGTTCTGGCTTGTTTTTGTTGCTTACCTTACAGCACTATCTATTACCGATATTGAAGAAATGCTTTTGCCCAACACGATAGTTTTGCGGTTTTTTGCTTTCGGGCTAATCTATGCGGCAGTAAAAGGAAATCTATTTCCTGCACTTTGGGGAAGCCTTCTTGCAGGACTGCCGTTTTTGATTGTTTACCTTGTAAAGCCTTCTTCTCTTGGCGGAGGAGATGTAAAACTTGCGGCAGTTTTGGGGTTCTGGCTCGGGATTGAAGCGGTGCAGGCGGTATTTATGGGACTTACTTTTTTTATTTTCTATGCGTTAATCCGTGGAATTATTAGAGGCAGTTTTAAAACTGTTCTGCCGTTAGGACAGTTTTTGGCTTTAGGAGCAGTAATAACATTTTTGACAGGAGGGATTGTGTGGAGTTAAAAAAGCTGGTTTTTATAGGTTCGGCACTCCCGGAAGAATTAAAACGGTTCAACCCGGTGGTATTTGCCAATCTGCAAACTGCCAAATCCCTTGCTTTGCCGGAAATGGCGTTCGTGGTGGACGAAAGCCTCTGGGAGAAAGCCCAAGAGGAACTAAAGGAGGTGGTAATGGTTAAGATGGGCAAAAACTGGCTTCAAGCTTTAAAGGAAAAAGACGTATTAGTGTGGCGTACAAAAGTTGTGGCTGTAACCGGAAGCACGGGAAGCGGCAAGACACTGCTTTCCTGCCTTATGGCACTTGGGGCAAAATCCTTGGGCTTGAAACCCCTGATAGTTGACTTTAACGTGGCTTACGGCGGGGGTGATATATCGTTTTACTTCCAGCTTCCCAAATCTCCCAACTGGAATACCTTTTTGTCGGGGGCAAGCCTGACAAATTCCGTAATCGGCACGGAAGTAGGCGACATACTGCAACTTCCTCCTAAACCTATTGAAATTACACAGGAAAAGGTAGAGGAGTTAATCCGGCAAGCAAAATCCAGTTATGACCTTATAGTTTTAGATCTGCCGGAAAAGTATTTGAAGTTTGTTAATTGTGCTGATGAAGAAGTTTTTTCTGACGGCAAACTGCCACGATTTAATTTTCCTTTCCTGCAGAAAGCGGGAGGCTGGAGAGAACTTTCCCGGAGAAAGGAGGCGGTTGAGGCAGGGCAAAAGCTGTTAAAACACTTGGGGGTGAAAGAATGAACGTCGTGCTTAAAACTTTTTTATGGTTTAATGTCCTGACTTCAACTTTTGCAGCTTGGTTCAAGTACCAGCTTATGCAGGCAAAAATCAAATGTTACTCCTGCGAATTCGCTTTGTTCACGCCGGAAATTAGCTTCATAATTGCTCTGGTCGGAGTGGCAGTATCGTTAATGATGCTGTTCTTGTACCGCAACAACACCAATCTTTTTCGCTTGCTGGCTTTAACCTGCGGCATAGGAGGGGTTTTCTTTATTACTTTAATGGTTTCGTTTAACCAGATTTGCTATCCCTGCGTTCTGGCTGATACCAGTTTTATCACTACGGCTGTACTGACAGCAGCAACAACCCTGCAGAAGAAGGGAGATGTAAAAGATGGTGTACGACCCTCGCATTTTTGATTTTTGCTTGGCGTTTCAACCCATTTACAACCTGAATGGTTTAAAGCTAATCGGTTATGAAGTGCTTTTAAGGTTCAAACATTTCAACACTCCGGAAGAAGGGTTGAGGGAACTCCAAAAAGAAGGACTTCTCCCTTTCTGGGAGCTGAAAGTTATTGAAGAAGCATTGCTAAGGAAGCAGGAAGAAAACTGCCTTTTGTTTGTCAACCTTACCCCGGAAGCGTTTTTGAGCAAGGAGTTTCATAAACAGGCCAAAATCCTTATGAACGGCGGGAGTTCAAATTTCTGCGTTGAAATATCCGAAAAAACAGTCTACAACGAAACAGACTACCGCAGAGCTCTGGAACGCTGGCTGGAAGCGGGCAGTTACGTTGGCATAGACGATTTTGGCACAAAAGGGGCAAACCTTGATCTTGTTGTTGCCGGGAAGCCGGATTTTGTTAAATTTGACCGCCGTCTTGTAAGCGGGGTTGCTGAAAACCCTGACCAGAGGAAAATTCTATTCACGCTTGCCGACACTATGGGAAAGCTGAACATTTTTCCGGTCTTTGAGGGTGTGGAAAAGTCCTCGGACTTTGAACAAATAACGCAGAGGTACAAAAATGCCGGGGTGCAAGGGTTTTTACTTGGGAAACCTCAAATTATAGGAGGTGGTACTTATAAAGAAGTTTGGCGTTGATATCGGCTACGGCTACACCAAGGCCGTAAGCGAAAACGAAAAGTTAGCTTTTCCGTCAGTAATTGCCGATAAGAACGGGCAGGAGATTGATGTATTTTCCGTTCAGCTTGATTATGAGGTGGAGATAAAATACCCTGACGGCAAGGTTGAAAGGAAACTGGTAGGCGAAAGTGCAACCCGTTATTTGACTGCCGTGTCGGTAATGACAAGGGAAAAACCTGCCGAAATTCACGATTTGCTTCTTTATACCGCAATCTATCTTCTTGGCGGAGGCGGAAACCTGCAGGACGGGCAGGTTGAGGTTTGTGTCGGCTTGCCTTTGGCTTTTTACAAGTCCCAAAAAGCCGAACTGAAAGCAAGGCTGGAAAGAAGCAACGCTTTCGTGCGGGTGGGTAGCGGAGAACAAAGGTACATCTCAATCGCAAAGGCAACTGTTATCCCGCAGGGTGCGGGAGTGATTTTTGCAAATACCGATACGATACCTGATGACGGACTTTGTGCAGTAATAGATGTAGGAACTTACACTACCGATTTTCTCCTGTTTGAAATGCAGAAAGGAAGAGCAATTCCTCTGCTTGATGCCTGCGGAAGCGTTGAGGCAGGAATAAGTTTCATTCATCGGATGCTGATGACGGAGTTTCAGAACCAAACAGGAGAGCCTTTACCTGCCGAAATGGTGCAGTATGTTATCAACCTTATCGAAAGCGGGAAACCGGTAATTTACGGAGGAAAAGCAGTAAATCTTATGCCTGCATACCAAAAGGCAAAAGAAAATACTGCGATAGCTATCAGTCAAAAAGTGCTAAACACCTTCGGGAACAGGACAAAGTTCATAAACCCCATTTTCCTTGCAGGTGGCGGAGCGGTAACCTTGCAGGAGGAACTTAAAAAGCATTTGCCTAATGCGGTATTAACCGAAGAACCGTTTTATTCTAACGCTATCGGGTATTTGAAAGTAATAAGTTAGTAAGAATGGCGACAACCTGTAATGCTTGTATTACAAGGCTTTGGGGTGATTTTTTATATATTGTTGGAGACAATCCGTTTAAGCAATATGGCGACAGTCCCAAAGCCTTGTAATATGGCTTTTAAATGAGATTTTAACGCTAAAATGTCCGCTTGGAATTTTAGTGAGGTTGAGCAACATAAAAAGAACGTCCGACAAGAGGGAGATGAAAATGACTAAAAAGCTTAAAAAAATAAGTATACGGCTTTCGGACAACCATAAAATTTTCACCTATCCACCACGAACCCGTTCGGCAATCCTGCGGGAATGGATAGAGGCAGGAATAGAACTTTCAGAAATCAAAAACGAAATAAATGAGATTAAAGCAACCATAAATGCCATATATTCTCTGCTTACCCAAGAAGGCACTAACAGCCCACCCAAAATAAAACTTTCAGAACTTAATAATCCTGCAAAAACAGAAGAAAAAGACGAAAAATTAGAGAATTTGAAGACTATGCTTAACTTTTTTGACGATTTTGAAGGATAAGGAGGTATGCTGTATGAGCGACTTAAACGATGTTAAAAAGGAAATTGGCACTTTGCCTGATGGATTTTTCTTTTATACTCCGGAAGAAATTAAACGTATTGCCAAGGAAGAACCCATAAAAGCCGGCCATATTTTTGTTGAGTTCTTTGAAAATGTAAATTTAAACGAACTCTTTAAACTCTATCACGAACAAACAGTCTTAACCGCAAAAATCCAAAGGATACTTAACTCCCTTGCAGAAGTGGCAGACAGGATAGGGCTAAACATTACAGAACCAGCAGCAAAAGTTAACTGGGAATGGGACGGTGAACTTCTGAAAATTACGTTGCCGTTCTTAATTCCAAAGCTAAATTACTATGCCAACGGGTGGAAAGATGTCCGGGATAGCTTGATTATGCAGTTGGCAAGAGGCTTAAAAGACCTTCCCGAAGATATCAAATTCCAAAGAGCTTTCTGTATTTTCAAATTCTGGTACGAAAAAAGAATAGACTGGGACGCACATAACAGAGCTTATCATTCTATCATAAACGCTTTGCGTCTGCGTAAAGTAATTGTTGACGACAGCGTGAAATATTTAGTCCCTGTTTTGATAGGCGAAAAAGCTCCCAGCAAAATAGAACAAAAAACTGAAGTTTTCCTTTTTGAAGTGGACAAGTTTAACAAATTTTCTCATCTCTTTTTGCCGGAAACACCACCTGAAAACTATCAAATGCCAGCTGACGAAAAATATCAAAAACCACCCCAAAATTTAGTGCCCGAAAACGACGATTTTTGGTATTAAAAAATGTAAACCGTTGATACTTTTGGGGTATGGTTACACAAACACACTTTTATTTTACACTTTTTAAAACTTCAACTCCTTGAAAATCAGGACTTTAATTATTAGTTGAAAAATATAAAGAATAAACTGAGGATAGAGCCTTAAAAGTGCAGGTAAACTGAAAACAAACCTTTTGGTACCTTAAAACTTCAGTTTGTTAGTTTCGCAGGAGGTGAAAAAATGCCGGGCAGGCATCATTTACGTGAACGTGATATAAAGTTTCTGCAATTCATCGGCAGGTATGGATACATCACGTTAGACCAAGCGAAAGAGTTTTTTGGGACGTCTTATTACCATTATCGCAGGATACTGGTGCTTGAGGAGCACGGTTATATCAGCAAAATCAAATCGAAATACCTGCGTCTTACTCAAAAAGGCAGGGAAATTGCAGGAATAAACGAACAAACCAGACTGGGGGACATAAAGCAAATTGAACGCAGGGTATTGAGTGCAGAACTGGATATAAAATTTCGTGGTTTGCCATTAGGTTGGGAATGGATACCGTCTTTTGAAGTAAAGGAGAAAGACACTACCTTTTCGCCTACCAGCAAGTTTAACGGACTTTTAAAAAACAAAGACAGGATATACCTAACCTACGTCCTGCCGGCCAAACCGAAGGAGAAATATGTTGACACGGTAAAGCTTGAGATGGAGAAATTAAGCGACGCAGGATACATCAGGGCAATAGTTTTCTGTAAATCGCCATTAGCAATCAAGATGTTTGGCGACAAGAACCGTGGCATGAATGAGCTTCACGTTCTTCCATACCCCAACGGCGTGCAGTTGCTTCCATTTCTTAACCCCGAAATGGTGCAACAGCTTGGCAGGGAGCTGTTTGGTAGCATCATAGTTGGCGAAAACCCGCAGGCAGACTTCACGATAATTCAGGACGGCAGGAAGATTGACCTCTGGTTTCTTGCAACCAGCGACCTTGCGAAGCTGAACACTTTAAAAAGCCACGTCAAAATATTTTCGGGAGCGGTTTCTTCCCGTTCAAACGCCGTTCTCTGCTTGGAACAGCAGAGAAACTACTATCAGGAGCAGTTTCCGGAGTTACCGGTCTACACATTCAGCCTTGACAAAGTTTTAGGGAGGGTGGTCTAATGTCCCTTACATTAGCTATCCTCCTTGCTTTTATCCTTGATGCTTGGCTTTTAGGCAGTTTATCCGCCTACTTTCAGGCAACCCAGACTGCTTTCAAGTCCGGGAATATGCTCAATCCCGACTTATCTTACCCGGCAGGATTAATCAAGAACCCCTTTCTTGCCGTCTGGGAGCTCCTGAAAGGCTTCGTGGGAGCATCCCACTTTCCAATAGGCCTTTGGCTTTTGTTCAACACCGCAGTATTAATCATAGCCTTTGCCTACCTGCTTAAATCCGGCAGGATAAATTCCCTTGCAACTCCCAAATTCGTAAACCGTCCGGACAAGGGAACATCAAGCTGGCTTACCTTTTCCGAAATGGCAAGGATGTTCAAGTTCGACTACGAAACCTCCGGCATCCTTCTCGGCGGGATAAAGCAGTTCTGGCAGCTAAAACCCGTGGTGCTTCCGCTGAAGCCGATAGACAACAGAAACGTCGCCATCTTCGGCCCGCCGGGAACGGGGAAATCAAGGGGCTACATTCGCAATAATCTTTTCCATGCAGTAAAATCCGGCTGGTCAGTAATCGTAACCGACCCTAAAGGTGAGCTTGCCAGGGATTTCAAAAGCTGGTTTGAAGAAAAAGGCTATACCGTCCGCATATTTAATCTCGTGTCAATGCTGAACTCTGACAGGTGGAATCCGCTGTCCGTAGTAAAAAGCGACATAGACGCTCAACAGTTTGCCGAAGTGGTTATAGCCAACACGGCAGTACCCGGAAGAAAGGGCGGAGATCCGTTCTGGGACAGGGCAGAGATGAACCTCTTGAAGGCACTGGCTTTGTACGTCGTAAACGAACTTCCGGATGAAGAGAAAAACCTTGGCTCACTGTACCACCTGCTGGCTTCCGGCAACTTTGAAACCCTGTCCACCTGTTTTGACGGACTTCCTGCCGACCATCCGGCCAAACTTCCGTGGAACATTTTCTGCGAAACCTCTGGCACGGTGCGTTCCGGCGTAATCATCGGCCTTGGTTCACGCCTGCAGGTATTCCAGAACAAATTAGTCCAGAGACTAACCGCAACAAGCGACATAGACTTGGAACTCCCGGGCAAAGAGAAATGTGCCTACTTCTGCATCTTATCCGACACCGACAGCACCTTTGACTTTTTAGCATCCCTGTTTTTCAGCTTCCTGTTCATCAAACTGGTAAGACTTGCAGACAGTATGGGAAAAGAGTTAGATGTGCCGGTGAACTTCCTCTTGGATGAATTCTGCAACATCGGCCACATCCCGGATTTCACTAAAAAACTCTCCACGATGCGTTCAAGGGGTATCGGCTGTTCGATAGTCTTCCAGAATATCGGGCAGTTAAGGGACTACTATCCGGGCAACGGCTGGGAGACGATACTGGGCGACTGCGACACGTGGGTGGTGCTTGGTGCGAAGGACAAGTTAACCGCCGACTACATTGAAAAGATCCTCGGCTACGGCACGATAGAAACCGAAAGCATAGCAACGGAGCGGGGCAAGATCTTCGACCTCGGCAGGACAACGAAAACCCCTGCTCAAAGAGAACTGATGCAGTTATCCGAACTTTTACGTCTTCCCAGGGACGAACAGATAGTCATAACGGCACATTCAAAACCTGCCCGGTTGAAGAAGCTGGACTATACCTGCCACCCGTGGGCGAAGGAGTTAAAGCCGGAGCCGATATCCCGGTACATTCCCGGCTGGGCGAAAAGACTGGAACAATCAGAGCAAGGGGAGCGGGAAGAAAAGCAGATGCAGGAGCAACCCGAACAGCAGGAACGGGCACAGCAGGGAGCGAAACCGCATTTAGAGGTTGATGATGGTTTCTGGTATTGAACCCGCCGAAAAGCCGGTTATTTTTATTTGTGGCAGGAGGAATTAGAGGAAATTTCACGAAAAGATAAAAATCAATAACGGCAAAACCGAAGTTTTAGAAGGACGGTGATGTTTATCGATCCAATTTCATTTTATGTTACAAAAGTGCTGTTTTTTGCAGTAGTCTTTGTGATTGCCTTTGAACGAATAAAAGCAGCGGCAGAAGGATTAATTAAGATAGTCGGCTTTTTGAAGAAAATCGGCAAGAGAGAGAAAGCACGCAACAACTCCCCGGAGTGAATTTAGAACTTTTTGGTTCATCATTTGTAACGGAAAAGTGGGAAGTGCTTTTCCCAATAAATTGGGAGGCATATTGTTTATAAAAACCAAGCGGGAAAACCCGAAATTCCTTCCGGGAAATCGTCAAATGCGGCAGTCTTGCAGGTGCTTGACAAATTTCAAAAGCGTCATTATGCTATAAACAGGCAGTTTGCGCCAACAAGAAAAACTTAAACCCCAAAAATAGTTAGTAAACCTTACCAGCAGTTTAACCCTCACCGCAAAGGTGAGGGTTAGTTTTTTTGTGACACTTGCATTTATAAAGTGTAAATGATTTATTTTAGAAAGCTCATATAACATATAATAATGGGAATATTGCAATAAAATTTATGGCAAATAACAAAAATAATAACAAAAATTACACTAAAATAATTGACAATGACACGATTTTATGTTAATTTCTAAAATGAAGATTTATCGAGGGGAGTGATGCAATGGGGTAAAGCCCAACGAACTTCGTCAAATTATGGACGAACATATATTCGACAGTGTGAAAGCGGAAGTGAACAGAGGTCGTTGGAAAGAGGTAAGGGAACTGCTTGAAGACCGGCAGAAAAAGAAATACAAGCGGAAGCTTGACAGGGAATTCGGGACGAAGAAATGGTACGTGAGGCAGAAGTACCATGCCTACACCTACAGGTGCATGAGAAGCATCCTTGAGTATTTGAGGCAGGCGAAGAAGATTAACAAGTTTCACATCAGGCTGGCTTTAGAGATGAAAGACAGGAACGAATACCTTAGAAAGTTCTACTGTGCGGTAGTTGAAAATGTTGAAGTATCAAGCGTAGCGGAAGCCCAGAAATTGATAAACCAGCGTCTTCTCCAAAGCCCCCCTAAATCCGCAGTCGGCAACATAGCCGGCATAATAGAACAGACCTTCCAGAGACAGCGAACGCTCACCTACGTCTACGTGCCTTCCAGGGAAGCCATAACAGCGTATGAAATTTTAGAAGATATAAAGCAGTATCCTGCGAACAATGTCCCGGATAAGCTTTTAAATGAAATGATTGAGAACGCGGTGCAGGCGGTAAAAAAGGCAGGCATCACGGCAAGCGAGGCAACTGTTGAAGACATAGTGCTTGGCAGGAGAAGGGTAATAAGCCTTGAGGAACTTGAAAGGTTTGAGAGAAAGGAAACAATGCGAACTATAATGAAAATCCTGAATTCGAGAAATCGTGCGGAGATTTTAGCCCTCTTCACACCTTCGCAGGTACAGGCAAAACAGTATGCCGCAAGAAGCGGGAGCAGGACAGGCAGGAAAGGAAAAGGCGGGGGAGTGAAGAACATAGAAAAGGCTATCGCCTGTACAGCGATAGCCCGAAGTTAAAAAAGAAAAAGGGATTTTTAAGAAGAGGCGGGCGGCCACCCGCCTTTTCGCTTTTATTGTAGCAGTATCTTCTCATTCTGTCTATACGGGAGGTGTAACAATGCAGTCAAAAATATCTTGACAGATTTTTGTTTAATTCAACAAATCCAAAAAATTTCAGGAGGTGTCCAAAGTGCTTGAGATTTATTCGTCACGTCAAAACCAGTCTGTGATTGACCTGACTGTAACAGGTCTTGAACACTTTGCAGTGAAAGAAGGTGAAGAACCCGTTCTCTGCTGGACGGTATCCACGAGGGCAAGCGACAAGATTAAAGGCTACGTGCCTTACTACGAGGCAGGAGTAGAAGGTCAGAATGAAAGGGAAATCGAGCGGGAAATGCTTCGGTTTCTGGGTCAAAAGATTTCAGGAGTAGTGTATGCCATCAACACCAATGCAGGGTATTTCGTAGCATCCAGAAAGCAGGCAATGGAAAGACAGGCAAAACGGCTCTGGGAAAACATTTTTGAGGGAGCAAAGATTGAGGTAATTGTCCGTCGTACCACCCCCAACCGGATAGTTGGCGAATACCGGGGAGTGGAGGTAGTAATTCCCAAGCAGGAAGCGTCTCACGGCTGGATAGAGCATACCAGTCAGGTTGCCAAGCCGGGCGACGAAATAGAGGCAAAGGTAATTAAGCTGGACAAGGAAAACAAGCGGCTGATAGCCTCAATTAAAGCTCTTAAAGCCAGCCCGTGGCAGGAAGCAAGCAAAAAGTATCAGAAAGGCGGGATATACGCCGGGAAGGTAACGGGAATAGCAAGTTTCGGCATCTTTGTAGAACTTGAACCGGGGGTGAGCGTGCTGTGCAATCATTTGAAAGCAGGGACGGCAAATATCGGGGACACGGTAGCGGTGTTAATTACGAAGATAGACCACGCAGAAAGGAAGATCTCCGGGAAAGCCCTGCGGGTAGTGTCCCGGAAGGCTATGTAAGCCCCCTTTCGCTGGAGCAGGGATATAAACTTTTCACCATACCGAGAACTCTGCGGGAGCCGAACTGGCTTACCCGTGAGGAAGCAGAGGCAATAAGCCTGATAAAAACCTTTGGTGCTGGAGCGTCCTTTCAGCTCCAGCACCTCTGGGAAAATCCGGACAAAGGCAGGAAAAAACTTAAAAAGCTTGCGGACATGGGAGTGATAATCCGCCACAAGCTGGTCGGCAGGGAGTGTACCCTGAACGTGTACTCCCTGTCCGTAAAAGAAGAAGTGGAAAGCCTTTTAAAAAGAATAACCCTGCTTCAGCTTGCACTGGTGTCGCAGTCTCCGGTACTTCCGGCACAATCTCCGGCAGACGCATTCTGGCACTACAACGACCGGGAATTATACGTACTGACAGTGCGGAGTAATCCTGAAAAAATAAAATACCTGCCGTTAAGGCATTTAGGCAGGGTAGTGATAATTTCTCCGAAGCCGTTAGACTTTAGCCTGCCTGTTCCGGCAAGGCTTTTGTTAGACAGGGAACTTATAGACTGGAAGCTTGTTTTTCGTTATCCTAGCGGTAGTAGAGAATCATGACCCCCCGTAAAACGGGTAGTTCAACGAGATTGCAGCCAGGCGAAATGATTATAGCTAATCCTTTACTTTCACAGCCTTTAAAGATAATTTATCCCAAACCTCCTTATTGCAGGCAGAGTTAAGGAAATTTAAAAATTTTGCAGGACAGGTGTCTCAGTAAAGCTGAGGCTCCTTTTTTATTTGAAAATCAAACCTGAAACTAAAAATTTATAAGCGCGATTTGTCTTGAAATGGTATTATGAGGATTGGGAACTTCCAGTGATTTCTTTGAGAGGCAATACCGAAAGAATTAAGTACCTGCCGCTGAAGGAGTACGGAAGGGTGATGTTGATTTCACCGATGCAGGTAAATTTTGTTCTTCCCATTCCTGCAAGGTTACTGTATGATAAAGAATTGATAGAGAAAAAGCTAATTTTTTGGGTTATAAGCGGGAAAACTGAAAGTTTATGAATTAGGAAGGAAGAAAAGAAAACAAGTCGAAATAATATAAGTTAAGAAAAATCGAAGAAAAATTTATTACTTGCTTCATCAAATACGGCGGATTATACAGAAAAACTTTTTCGAGTTATTTTCTGTTATTTGAGCTTTTTGTCCTGAGTATATGCAAAAAAAGCTTGGTTTAAGCACCAAATTATGGCTAAACTTTAATTTTTGATTAAATCCTTCTTTAGTCAGGTGGTGCTTACTGGATAGGATGAAAGCAGACTTTTTTACAAAAAATATCTTGGAGTGGTCTGAGAAAAATTTAATTTGGTATCCTTGGAGAGAATTTAAGGATCCTTTTCAAATATTAATTTCGGAAATACTTTTACGAAAAACAAACTCTGAGAAGGTAAGTAATATAATTTTAAAAACTTTAAAGAAAATTCCCAATGTTAGTGCTTTATTAGCTGTTTCTACAGATGAACTTGAAAATTTATTAAAGCCATATGGATTAAGTAAAACTAAAGCTTTGCAGTTAAAAAAAATTGTAAAAATCCTAAATGAAAAATTTGAAGGACAAATTCCAAGTAACAAAAAGGACTTAATGGAACTTCCGGGAGTTGGGGATTATATTAGCAATGCTGTTCTTTGCTTTTCATTTAACATGAGCGTTCCAATTGTTGATACAAATGTAATCCGGCTAATATGTCGGTATTTTAACTTTGTCTCTACTAAGCAAAGGATTCGAGATGATAAAAAAATTTGGGAATTTACAGCAAGCTTATTACCTGAAAAAAATGTAAAAGAGTTTAATTATGCCCTTTTAGATTTTCCTAAAATTGTCTGTAAACCAAAAAATCCCGCATGCGATGCATGTGTCTTAGCATCTAAATGCAGTTATTTTAACAGAAAGGATGGTGATTGTACTTGATATTTAAAATGGGGGAACTTTTTTGCGGAGCTGGCGGGTTAGCTTTAGGAGCAAAAGAAGCTAAAGTTAAGGATTATAGAATTGAACATGTGTGGGCAAATGATATTGATTATTGGGCTTGTGAAACATTCAGAAAAAATATTTGTCCAGAAAAACCTGAAATTGTTATCTGGGGTGATGTTAGAGAATTGAAAATAGAAGATCTTCCGCAAATTGATGCTTTTGCATTTGGATTTCCCTGTAATGACTTTAGCATTGTTGGGGAGCAAAGAGGTTTAAATGGTAATTATGGACCTCTTTATTCATATGGAGTTAAAGTATTAAAAATTCACAGACCGCTGTTTTTTGTTGCTGAGAATGTAAGCGGACTAAAAAGTGCAAATGAGGGATATGCTTTTACTAAAATTTTGAATGAACTAGAAAAGGCAGGAACTAATGAAAAACAATATGAATTAACAATTCACTTATATAAGTTTGAAGAATATGGTGTGCCGCAGCGAAGGCACAGAATTATTATAGTTGGTATAAGAAAAGATTTAGGTTTAAAATTTAAAGTTCCTGCACCTACACATAAAGGTAATTATATTAGTGCAAAAAAAGCTCTCGAAAATATTCCCGAGGATGCACCGAATCAAGAAAAAACTAAACATAGTCCTAAAGTTATTGAATTGTTAAAACATATTCCGCCTGGGAAGAATGCATGGTGCGAAGAAGTACCTTTGGAACTTCGATTAAATGTGAAAGGAGCAAAATTAAGTCAAATATATAGAAGACTTCACCCTGACGAGCCTGCATATACAATAACAGGTTCCGGAGGAGGAGGTACCCATGTTTACCACTGGACTGAGCCTCGTGCCCTAACGAACAGAGAAAGAGCAAGACTTCAAACTTTTCCTGATTACTTTGAGTTTTTGGGACCCAAGGAACAAGTTAGAAAGCAAATTGGCATGGCTGTTCCTCCCAAGGCTTCAAAAATTATTTTCGAAGCAGTTTTAAAAACTTTTGCAGGGGAGTCTTATCCGTATGTTGAAGAAAATAAAGGTGATTATTATCAATCGTTGTTTGACTTTGTATATAGCTGACTTTTTAGCACAACTCAAATCAACCCAAAGCATTTATGGGGCGGCACCACCCCATAAATGCTTTTTATTCACAGTGTAATTTTAAGATTTCCTACAAATAACTTAAAATTTCTTCAAATGATGAATAAGCTTTATTATCGATAATTTTTAAAAACATTTTAATTCGTTCTTCTTCGGGAATATTATTTTCAATACAATAATCCAAAAATCCTAACAAAGCTTTGGCGCTTATTATGATTCCCTTTATTTCTCTATCTGAGATAAATTTTTTTGCTTTTGCTGTTATTTGTTTAAGGTTTTTTTCTCCTCCCCAATCGGAAGCTGTTACGTAGCCAAAAAACATTAACCTTTTACCTTGATAGCCGTCATAATTTGGAATATATTCAGATGCCATGTGTGAACTTAGTTGAGCAGTTAAGGTAAATTTTGTGTGATAATTTTTAGCATCAATTATACCGCAATACTTGCCATTATAGGTAAGAAGTATTTCAATTTCAGTTTCTGCAGAATTAACTCGAGGACGCATAATTACTTCAAAGCCTAATGCTCTAAATATATTTCCTGTTTTATCTTCAAAAGCTCTGTTATCATATTCATTTAAATAGCTTTCTACAAAATCACTATTTAATGTTTTAGGAGCAAATTCTTTGATTGAATGAGCATATTCTTCTGCTTCTTTTGATGTTAATTCTTTTTCAAGAATACTTTTCAGTTCACTGAAGGTCAACTCACTTAAAGACGGATAGTTTGCAAGTAGTTGTCTTATTTTATTTTCTGTTTTTAATTTATTTCCTGCAGGTTTGATTTTCCCATATTTGCTGGCTTTATAACTGTCAACATCTAATCCATTACTCTGAGCCATTCTCTGAAGCGAAATGAGATAGCGTGTATTAAATGGGTATCTTTCATCGTAATATTCTATTTCTTTAGATACATCTTTGGATTTTTTAGGATTTATTCGTAAAGCTTCTCCTCTGAAGTATTCAACAAGTTCAGTATATTCACATAAAAGCATGAAAGTGTGAGCGACATCTCCGTGAGCAAGCTCAAAATCTCGAGCACCTTTATCAGAACGTTCGCGGTGATCATATTTTTCTGCTATTTCTTGCTTGATAATTTGTTTTTCATTATCATCAGCTTTTCTAAAATGCAAAATTTTTTTAGTTATCTCAGGCAGTTCATTATCATTTTTTGCGGTCATAGCAAAAAATGTTATTTCTTCTTTAGTTAAGTAATAATCCAATTCTTTCTGATTTGTAAGCTTAATTAAAAACCGTGCCGGTCTAATTCTAAAGCCGGACTCAAATTTTGGGCGAAAACCAGGTTCAAGAAAGTAGGCATTAGGAATTTGGAGAGTTAGAATTTGTTTAATAATATTCTCTTTTACTTTTATGCCATCTCTGATTTTTTCTCCTACTTTGGTTAAATGTAGATAACCATTATCATCAGTATAAACATAAGCAAAAGTTTTTAACATTGCAGCCCAGGTGCGCCCACCAGAGCCGTCATTACTTATATTGTTGCGCTTTAATCCCTTTGCAATTAAGACTTTTTCGTAATTAATATGCGCTTCACGATTTTTTTGCCATTGAATTTTTAATCCGTCAGTTGCTTCTATTAAAGCTAAAAGTGCTTCTCGATGAAATTTAGGATCGCGTTCAGGACGTGTAATGAACCAGACTTTTCTTTCTTTCATTGATTATCGCTCCTTTTTAAAGTTAAAATGTAATTATAAGCATCTATTTCATTAGGAGTTAAATTGTCATTGATGGATTTAAAATAAAATTTTAGACTTTCAAAAAAAGATATTAAGTCATTATTATATTCGAGCAATTGTTCTAACTCATCTTGCCTAAGTTCTATTAATACTTTTGCAATATTCAACATTTCACTATCAATTATTGAATCAAGTTTTATTTGATCATTTATCTTTTTTTCACTTATTCCCATTTCATTTAAAATTGTCGAAATCGCTGAAATCAATAAAATAAAAGAAGTAATTTTCATGTCTTCTAATTTATTAAATGTTCTATTAAACCAGTTGTCTTTTCTTCCAGTGTAAATACTTAATTTTTCATGGGATATGTTATTGGCTGCTAGTATCTTATCTATGTTTCTTGTAAAACGATATAATAGGACCTTTTCTAAAAATTTTTTCAAGTTATCACTTATAAAATTGGAATCTAAATCAGGCATGTGCTTTTCACCTCTTTTGAATTTATTTTTCTATATAATACTTTAAAGCTTGTTTGAATAAATCGGCTTGTAAGCATATATTTCATTATTATTTTAGTTAAGAGAGGTAAAAGGGATATGAAAAAAATTAATACATGGGAAAATGAGGAACTTATATTAGCCTTAGATTTATATTTCAGGAATAATCCAAACAAATTAAGTAATAATCACCCAGAAATAAAAAAATTAGCTAATATTTTAAATCAACTTCCCATTAACAAAAAGAAGAATATTAGCAGAACTCCAAATTCTGTTTACATGAAATTATGTAATTTTTTGCGTTTGGATCCTAATTACCCTGGTAAAGGCTTGGCAAATGGTGGGAAGTTAGATGAAAAAATATGGAATGAGTATAGTAATAATATTGATTATTTAAGAAGTATAGCTCAAACTATAATAGATAGTTTGCAAGACCAAAATATAATGATAAAAATTGAAAGTATGGAGGAAATAGATGCAGAAGAAGAGTTTCCGGAAGGCAAAATTTTATATAAGCTTCATAAATATTATGAGCGAAGTTATACATTAGTAAAAAGACTAAAGGAAGATGCTTTAAAAAATGGAGCTTTAAAGTGTTGGGTATGTGGATTTGATTTTTTTGAAAAATATGGGGATTTAGGAAAGGGCTTTATTGAAGTTCACCATACTGTTCCAATTTCTGAGTATAGAGGAAAAAGAAATACAAAATTAGCTGATTTAGTTTTAGTCTGTTCAAACTGTCATAGAATGCTTCACAGGAAAAGACCTTGGCTTAAAATTGATGAACTAAAAAAGATATTAAAATAAAAGCACACCTATATATAGAAGGAGAAAAAAGTAAATCTACAAGTACTTATTATAATGTAAATTATCTTAAGTTTTCAGTATAAAGTCAAATCATAGCGATTTTTGAAAGTAGGTTCCGTGTCACCGCCGGTATATAATTGACCCAGGAGCAACGAAAAGGAAATGACCCACCCCCTGGCGAAATATCCCTCCTGATACCACTGCAAAGGTAGAAAGCGGCATAGATTTTGTCAAAGGTAACTTCTTGCCGGGTAGGAAGTTCGTAGACTATACGGTGATTTAAACCGCCATGCAATAGTGTGGTGGGAAAAGAAAAACAGGAGAATACACGGTACTACCGGGGAAAGGCCTATTGACCGCCTGAAGGAAGAAAACCTCAAACCACTGCCTTCCTCTGACAGATACCAAAAATTCCTGGAAGAAGCAAGGAAAGTCCACAAAGACGGCTTTTTGAGCTTTGACGGCGTAAGATACGGTGTTCCCTGGCAGTATAGCGGAAAAGAGGTGGTTGTAAGGGACAAAAACGGTAAAATCGAAATCCTCTATGATGGGAAGGTGATAGCTGTCCACGAAAAGCATTACCGCTCAAGGAGCACCGTTTTCCTCAAAGACCAGTATAAGGGTCTAAAAGAAGCCGAGGGCATGTTTTATCCCAGGCCGAGGGCGATCAAGTTATCTTCCCTGGAAGTTGAGAAGCGTCCTCTGGGGGTTTACGAAAGCCTCCTGGAGGTGGGCACAGTATGATAGACTTTGAAAAAGCTCGGTCCTACCTTGAAGAACTTGGGCTTTTAAGCGCAGCAGCTTTTCTTGACGCCCTCCTGGAAAGGGCCCAGCGGGAAAACAGCACGTATCTTGATTTCTTAAATGACCTGCTTGAAACTGAACTTGCCGAAAGGCAAAGGCGAAATGTCGAGGTAAGGTCAAAACTCGCCCGGCTTCCGTATAAAAAGACCCTTAAGGAATTTGACTTTACCTTCCAGCCCAGTATCGATGAAAAACTGATAAAAGAGCTTGCCACAATGGCCTTTGTCCACCGGGCAGAAAACGTAATATTCCTTGGGCCGCCTGGAGTAGGGAAGACGCACCTTGCCGTAGCCCTTGCTATAGAAGCTCTATCCCAGGGCATATCAGTCTACTTTACAAGCCTTTCCAGGCTAATTGAAGACCTTAAAACAGCCCATAAAGAAAGCCGGTTGGAAAGGCGAATGAGGATCTACCTTAGGCCCAAGCTCCTTGTTATCGACGAAGTGGGCTATCTCCCTTTAGATGGCCTTGGCTCAAACCTCTTTTTCCAGCTAATAAGTGCCCGGTATGAGAAGGGGAGCATCATCCTCACCAGCAACAAGGGTTTTGGGGAATGGGGAGAGCTCATGGGAGATCCGGTGCTTGCCACTGCAGTGTTGGATAGGCTATTACACCATGCCATATAATCAACATAAGGGGGAACAGCTACTGCTTAAAGGACAGGTTAAAAACCGGTCTCTACGGGAATCCACATGTCAAAGCTTAATTTTAAAAAAAGCCAGGGTGGGTCAATTTAAAACCGTTGAAAATGGGTCAATTTAAATCCGCTATTGACAATAAAGTAAAAATATTGATTATTACTATTTTCCCATTAAATTGAATTTAAGAAAGTTTTTCATTCTTAAATTATGAAAGGGGTTGGAAAAATGAAGTGTCCGCATTGTGGCCATGATTTATTGAAAGAAAACAGAAAAGAACTTTATGAATTTTTTTCAAATGAACTTGCAGAAAAATATATAGCCAAAGCTTTAAAAGAAGCAAAGAACACAATTGCAAAAATATTTACATATTTAGCTATTGAGATTATTATCTTGTTTATTGTAATTTTATATTTTGCTAGACAATAAAAAGGGGGATTAGTACAATGTCAAATAGTCAGAACAAAGAAAATAGATTTGAATATTTAGATTATGACGCTTTTAATCAACTTTTTGATGAAAATTCAATAGCAAACTTAGATGATATAATCGATTTTTTAAGTAAACATGATGAAGATTTACAAAAAAGCATAGTAAAAACAATATCAAAAAGTGGTGCTTTATTTGAATTTAATGAAACTGTTAAACAATATGCTTTTGGTTTTGGATTTTTTCTATTTATTATCTTATCAACCATAGCTGTTACCGCTCACACTAATTGACCACATTTAGCTCAAATTAAGTGGCCGCAAATATTGCTCACTTTATTTGGCCAGGCAGTTTTTTATACTGCCTGGCCATTGGCATAATTTTATACAGAAAATTCATTTTCAATTACTACCTTGACCATACGGTCATCAATAAGCCGTTTCTGTTCGGCTGCAGCTGCCATTAGACAAGCAATGCACAGGTTATTGATTTTCCGGGCAATGCCAC
>NZ_ATYG01000020.1:0-63434 GCF_000427565.1 Carboxydothermus ferrireducens DSM 11255 | reverse complement strand
AGTAAGATAAGTTGGAGTAGTTTTTTCTTCATTTTTTACCGCCAGTACCAGAGGTGATTTAAGTACAAATATCTCTTCGTCTTTAAAATTTTTTAGTGGTAAGGGAACGATTTCCCTAATGCTTACAGGCAGATTGAGAAATTTAAAATTGCGAATCACCCAGAGGCCTGAAGTTAAATAATCAATAAACTCAGGTAGCGGAGATGATACCTTAAAACTTGCAAAGCCTGGAAAAACCACAATACCTTCCCGGATTGTTTTAAAGTTAGTAAAGCTTAAGGGAGAAAAAGTAAAAAATTTAAAGGTTTTTGTATTCTGGCGAAAACCTGTATCATGAAGGAAGGTCGCAAGTCTTTGAGATTCAGCCCCTAACCCACGGTAAATCAAAGCAGTTAAGGCATGCTGGTAATTATACGGTATGATGGCTTTTGCTTTAACGATAAGTTTAATTTCCGCCCGCAAGTAGTTCCCGCCTTTCTGTTTTTTTATAAAATTCTACATTTTTCCCTATTTCCCTTTATTTTTGGTAAATATTACTTAATAAAAGTTTTCCTTTAATCTATAGCTTTTTTATTTAAAAACACCCACAGCTGTCCAAAAAATTTTTTCCAATTAAAAAAGACCCAAAAGGAATATCCTTCCGGGTCTTTTTAAATTTATTTTATTTATAAGTCGCTGGTAGCCAGTAAAAACTCCATAATGGTTCGATTAAAACTTGTAGTTACCCCTCGGGCTTACGACGATACTTGGGAGTTTCAATCCCACAATGGTTCGATTAAAACGACCCCTCAACAAGATGGGTGCCCATGCCTTGGGGAGTTTCAATCCCAGATTGGTTCGATTAAAACTTTTGATAGTATTATTTTAACAGTTGATTATGATTTGTTTCAATCCCAGATTGGTTCGATTAAAACTGTACCTTGTTTTTCGTTGAAGCCAGTTTTTACCATGGGTTTCAATCCCAGATTGGTTCGATTAAAACAAGAGTTTAGTGTCCCGACCTGCTAACGGACGGTATGGTTTCAATCCCAGATTGGTTCGATTAAAACAAGTAATGCCCAATAATATAATCGCCGCTCGCCGCTTGTTTCAATCCCAGATTGGTTCGATTAAAACTCGAATTTTACAACGATATCCATATAAGGCTAACAGGTTTCAATCCCAGATTGGTTCGATTAAAACCTTCCCTCTCCACCAGTTTAATCGAACCATTTTGGGATGTTTCAATCCCAGATTGGTTCGATTAAAACTTTAATAATCGTGTATTTTGCAAAGAAATTTATGTTGTTTCAATCCCAGATTGGTTCGATTAAAACCAAGAAGTCTCAAATAGACTTCTTGTGTTATGTCGCTGTTTCAATCCCAGATTGGTTCGATTAAAACCAAAATCACATTCTATACATTATGGAAATAAATAATTGTTTCAATCCCAGATTGGTTCGATTAAAACCTTTCCACACGCCGAGGGCGACACCTCCCTCGGCGTGTTTCAATCCCAGATTGGTTCGATTAAAACCATGGCGTGTGCTACAGCTGATTGTGGAAAGAGACAGTTTCAATCCCAGATTGGTTCGATTAAAACTTATCATTGGAGTGGATTTACTGTGTCTTCTCTTGAGTGTTTCAATCCCAGATTGGTTCGATTAAAACGAAACATTAATAAAAATAGCGGAAGAATTGAAGCAGTTTCAATCCCAGATTGGTTCGATTAAAACTTGACGGAATTGTCTTTTTGGACGGCCGAGGCCTTGTTTCAATCCCAGATTGGTTCGATTAAAACCGGCAAGGAAAGCAGTAAGGAGCTGACTAAGAGTGAAGGTTTCAATCCCAGATTGGTTCGATTAAAACTCGACAGTAAAGCCTAACTTCCGGAAAGTCTCCGTGTTTCAATCCCAGATTGGTTCGATTAAAACTTAACTCCTTCAAATACTTGGGGTAGCGATACATTTGTTTCAATCCCAGATTGGTTCGATTAAAACTAAACACCTATCACCCGACCCCGACCGGGTTTTTAGGTTTCAATCCCAGATTGGTTCGATTAAAACGGGGCAAGGGTGTTTTATACTATCACAAGCTATAAATGTTTCAATCCCAGATTGGTTCGATTAAAACCTGCTGATACCATCCTATCACTCCCTTCATCGTATGTGTTTCAATCCCAGATTGGTTCGATTAAAACTTTTCGGCAGTATTACAGGGGCGCCAAAAACTTTAGTTTCAATCCCAGATTGGTTCGATTAAAACCACCGACCCCGGAGTCTGGTAGCCATTCGTTTTGCAGTTTCAATCCCAGATTGGTTCGATTAAAACTAAAGCGTAAGAACTTTATACACCTCCCAGTTATCCGTTTCAATCCCAGATTGGTTCGATTAAAACTGCGCCGCCGTGGGCATCTTGCTTGCGGGGAGCACGCCCGTTTCAATCCCAGATTGGTTCGATTAAAACCAGGTGTGGAGAGGGGTAGAAGGATTGTTTGATGCAGTTTCAATCCCAGATTGGTTCGATTAAAACCCGCCAGTTTTTTATTCTGGCGGGCTTTTAAATTTTAGTTTCAATCCCAGATTGGTTCGATTAAAACATTATTAGCTTATGGAAGGAACTGGAAAAAAATGGAGTTTCAATCCCAGATTGGTTCGATTAAAACTAGCTAACCATTGAGCAAGTTGAGCAACTGCATCAAGTTTCAATCCCAGATTGGTTCGATTAAAACTTATGTCTATTAAGCGGTTTACCGTCCTGTGAACATGTTTCAATCCCAGATTGGTTCGATTAAAACCAGCGCGGGTAAGGAACATGGTAGTTAACCCCACCTAGTTTCAATCCCAGATTGGTTCGATTAAAACCTGTCGAACTTTGAGCAGCTTGAAAAGATTTTAACCGTTTCAATCCCAGATTGGTTCGATTAAAACCTTGATGGAAATTACTGTACCAATCCAAATTGTGAGCGTTTCAATCCCAGATTGGTTCGATTAAAACCCGAACATCTTTTATTTACTAAATTATCGCAAAACTGTTTCAATCCCAGATTGGTTCGATTAAAACAAGGCGACCTGCTATCACTGCCGGGAGCCGCATTATGGTTTCAATCCCAGATTGGTTCGATTAAAACAAATGCCATAACGCAGTTGTGTACTGGTCTGCACTGTTTCAATCCCAGATTGGTTCGATTAAAACTCTGTCATACTCCGGATCTTGATGTTATGCTGCTCGTTTCAATCCCAGATTGGTTCGATTAAAACCAGTGTGTTACCACTGCCGGGAGCCACACTTCGCCAGTTTCAATCCCAGATTGGTTCGATTAAAACGGGATTGATGGCGTTATTAATGTTAGACATATTACTAGTTTCAATCCCAGATTGGTTCGATTAAAACGTATGATAAGATAAAGACAAACAATAAGGGAGGCGATGTTTCAATCCCAGATTGGTTCGATTAAAACAATCCTACAGCGCCAAGGCTTTTAGCTATATTTTTAGTTTCAATCCCAGATTGGTTCGATTAAAACCCACGGCATTAATACCGCCACCGGGGCACTTAGTTGTTTCAATCCCAGATTGGTTCGATTAAAACATCTTCTCGGAAAGGAGGTGAACATATGTTTAAATCTGGTTTCAATCCCAGATTGGTTCGATTAAAACGCAGGCCTTTTTAAAAGCTATAAAGACTGTTAAACCAGGTTTCAATCCCAGATTGGTTCGATTAAAACCTCCTCCTCTTGCCCGCCGGTATTTGTTATGCCCCCGTTTCAATCCCAGATTGGTTCGATTAAAACACCGGCTGAGCAGGTGAAGTATATCATTTTGCATCAGTTTCAATCCCAGATTGGTTCGATTAAAACCCATAATTAATTATAAAAGAAAAAGATTTTTAAAGAAAGAAGAAGTTTACATTTTTTATGTAACTTTTGGTGCATAGTGGTAAATTTCCACTGAACACTTATTTTTCAAAGTTTAAAGGCTATTTTCATTCTTTCGTCGACCTCCCGGGATTTTTGGGGTAACCGCAGGTCGACGAAAAACATGGTATAATATTTACTTCGATTGCAAATATATTCATTTTTTATCGGTAAACTCCGGTTAAATTATGTTCCTCATTCATGGTTTATGCAATCTTTTCGTCGACCTCTTAAAGAGATGTTCAGCATTTCACATAAATGGCATGATTAAAACTTCTTACTCTTACCTCTTTTCCCAAAAAAATAATTTTAATTGATTAATCTTAATTCAACGAAATCACCAGTGCATTTGACAAAAGCCTCCAGGGTTTGGTTAGGTACTTGCCGTTTACATAAAGGCCACTGGAAGCTCCCCCATCAAGATTCATGGCATAATAAGCTCCAAGTTTTTGCATTATTATGGCCCATTCTTTTATTGTTGCCCTATTAACTGTTACCAGTAAAAGTTTCTTATTTTTGGTTACACCTATACCGCTTCTGGCAAAGGAACCATCTTTGATTTTATAATGGGTAAAATTTTCTTTAAGGGGGTCTGCAATTATTTTTCCTTCTTTCACCAAATAAGGTCCTGCTTCTAATACGGCATTTACTTTACTCCAAAGCTCGTTTTCTTGGTTTTCCGGCTCTACCTTAAGAGTCACGTTACTGTTTAATAAATTAGCCGGTGGGCATAAACTGCCGGTATTTAAGACAAATCCCCGTGGTGGGATGGAAGTTTTACCGTAAACAATTTTAATAACCTTTTGCTTTTCAACGACAATATTATACCCATCAGAATATAAAACTTCTTTTCCGCCTTCCGGGGTAAACAATGTATATCCCCGCCAGCCCGGCATGCGAACCGGATTCAAAGTATGGACCGGGTAAATATACGGTAGCTCCGTCCCTTCTTCACTATAAGTTGAAAAAATCACACTTATATCCCATTTCACGTATCCAAATATTACTTCATTACCAGGTAAAATACCTACCGAACAGCGTTCTCCATTACCTTTTCTAATTAATCGACCGTCAATCATTAAATTTCCGTAGGGTTCTTTATAAGCATCATAGGCTGAAAAGAAGGTCCCATTTATACCAATTAATCCTTTTTTTCTTTTAACCATCGATTCCAGGCTTTCAACCTGGCCAATTTGGTTTTTGGCCAATACCGTTTGAATCTTTAGTTTTTTCGTATTTAAATCGACAATCACACCTTTAACGGTAAAATTTTTATTATTAATTTTAAGTTTCTTTTCAAACACCTGATAACTATTTGCTCCTAAAGCTAACCGGGAAAATAAAACAATGTTTAATATTAAAATTGCCACAAACGCTATTTTTCTTGTCACCATTCTAAACCTCCAGTTATGTTCTTAATTTGTCAGTTAAAACTCTACAGCCTTTGCAAATCAAGCTTTTTTCGTAAGCCATATGGGCAAATTGTACCTACAAATTGCTTATTTTAGCATTGTCTCTAAAAGTTCTCTTAATTCCACCGGTATAACTGCAACTTTTTCCTTACGTCCGGAAACAGTGGCTCTGCCGATAAACACCAGAGCTTTTGCCCAAAGTTTGCCCACGGTGGAAGTCGGCTCTTCTTTAGCCCAGTAAAAACTGTCATCATTAGGCGAACCAAACTTCCTGGAAACTACCGCAAGTTTGCCAAAGCCTCCGTTATTTAAAAGATATTTTAAAAGTTCCTTTTCTTTTTCCGATAAGTTATTTACTACCCTTTGCAAATTTTGGCGATTTGTCAGAAAAGTAGCTATTTGCTGCTCCCGGTCTTTGCGATAGCGGGCAGGCGGTAAGTTATAATGCTGTGAAATAAAGTCAATCCAGTAAACCGGCATATTTTTTAATCCCCGGGAAATAGTTGGGTTTAAAGTTATAGCCTTTTCTTCAATCTCTTTCCGCAGTTCTTTTTCATAGTGAACAACCCCTTTAGAAAACAAAGCTTCTCTTAGATAAATAACTATTTCTAAATGTTTGATCTTTTCCTGTAATTCCTGATTCTGCACATTTAATCTTTTAAGTTTATGTAAATACTTTTTAGCCCGGGCCACATCCCCAATTTCCACTAAAAGCAGCGTAAAAAAATGAAGAAACAGAGGATTATCGGGAACAATTTTTTCAATATACTCATAAAAGTTTAGCGCTCGGTCATACTCCTTCTTCTCCCGGTAGAATTCAGCCAGATATATTGCAGCTAAAGGATAAAAAATTCCCTTTTGCCAAAGACCTTCAAGAATTTTAAGGCCTTCTTCCAATCTCCCCCGCTCGCGCAATTTAGTAGCCTCAAAGACAACTTTATTTAAATCTTCGCGGTTGTCTAAAATAAAGTCCATCTTACGAAGTTTGGCCTGGATTTCTTGATTGTTAAAAACTATCGGAATAGTCTCTTCCTCGCCAAACACCCCTTTTTCTTTTAAGGCAACTGCCGCCGCAGTTTTAATTTCCATTGAATAAAGGGAGGATTTTAAAACAGTTTTGGCTAACTCTTCGCCCCAATCCCCGCAGTAGCGGACAAAATCCTCTATGCTTTTTTGCGCTAAATATTTATCTAACCTTTCAATAATTACTAACAATAAGAAAGCTTTTACTGTCCCCAGTTGCAGGATTTGTTTTAAATAATCAACATCTTCTTGGGCTTTTTTCAGCACTTCCTCCATTTCCGCCAGGATACTTAACTGATACTCTATTTTAAATGGGGGAATTTCTTTTTTCTCAACCAACCGGGATACTTTCGCCAGCCCCGCAAAAATCTCGGAATGCCCTTTAATACTTTCCCAGATTTTAGCCGCTTCCTCATATTTCCCAAGATTAAAACAAGCAGCCGCCCCCAGATAATGGCTTTCCCATTTAACATGCCAGTTCTGCCATTTTTTATAAAGCTCGTAAACTTTACGGTGGTCCATGAGGCTGCCGGCAGCTTCCAAGACAAGAGCGGTATATTCCAATACCGCCTGGGGAGCAGGCTGAGGGTAAAAGGCTAATAACTCCCGGTCGAAGGTTTTTTCAGCCTCCAGTAAATGCCTGCGGGCTAAGAATTCATTACCCATCGATGACTGGATTAAGGAAGCCAGGGCAAAAGTAAAAGTATTTGGAGTATATTTAAGGATGTTATTTTTATTTTTAAGAAGTGGTTCTAAAATTTTATAAGCCTTGAAAGAGTTTTTAGTTGCATAGTAAACATAAGCAAGGTTATTGCGAGCCCAAACATTGTCGTCTACTTTAAGAGCTTTTTCAAAATACCCCTGGGCTTCTAAAATATTACCTTTTTTTAATGAAGAAATACCCTGATCCATAAATTTTTCAAAGTTACGATTGGTCATTGATCCCATCCTTTTCTTTAATTTTTATCTCCGGAAACTAAAACCTTCTTGCTGGTAATTTTTACTAAAGGTTGTTGACTTTATTTGCAATCTAACATTAGAATAAAAACAAAGCAAAAGGAGATGGTTTTATTGCCGGAACTTATAAAATTAAATATTCAAGATTTGCTTGATAAAATCCTGCCGGTTTTAAAAACCTACCCCCAAATTGAAGCAGCTTAAAGAAAAAAGCTTAAATCTTTTGACAGTATTATCAAACTACCTTAAAATGTAATTACAATGTATATCCGAGGTGATTTATATGATTAAAACTTTAACAACTCACGGAAACAGTGCAGCATTAATTATTGATAAACCTATATTAGAACTTTTAAACATAGACCTAAATACCCCTTTAGAAATCAAAACTGATGGAAGAAGTTTTATAATCACGCCAATTTATGAAAATGTGGAGAAAAAAAAATTTAAAGATGCTTTAGAAAAAGTAAATAAAAAACATGGAACAACTTTAAAGAAATTAGCTGAATAGGTTAATTAAATGATAAGATTTCTTGAACTTGATTAAAAAAATCCCGGGGGTTCCCCCGGGTTATTTATTTGGGCTGGGTTAAAACCAAATAAGCCACATAAGCTAAAATGCCGTATACTCCCAGAAAAAACAGCGTTGAAAGAATCTTTTTCCCTATTTTAAACAGGGTTATTCCCAAGATTAAAAAAAGTAATATCCCGCCACCGTAAAGCTTGGCAATTCCATTGTAAAAGTATAAAAAATAAAATGAAAAAGGCAGCATAAAAACCAGACTTAAGATTAGATAAACAATCTTCTTTAAAATCATCCCGGCCAAAAGTACCGCTGCCCCCACTAAAACCAGGGGCCAACCAAAGATAGCCGGCATTAAACTTGAAAAGAGGTCCATCTCCCCACCACCTTTAAAAAACTTGCCCAGCAGAACCGTAATTATTTAACCGGCAGGAATCAAACCTACTCCTCCGCGAAAACTTTTTGTAAATCAATTTCTACTTCTACATCATCCCTAAAAATTCCCGGCTTTATCTTATCTTCTCGGGAATAAATTTCCGGCCGACCGTAAAAGCCTTCTTGATTTAAACAATAGACCATCACTATCTCATCCAGGGGATGAACAATCCAGTATTCTTTTACCTTAAATTTTTCATATAATCTTAATTTGGTTATAAGGTCCCTGGCAGCACTTCCCGGTGAAATAACTTCTACTATTAAATCCGGCGTACCAATACAGCCCTTCTCATCAATTTTCTTTGGATCGCAAATAATACTTAAATCCGGCTGTACCACATTTTTTATTTCCTCCGGATTTTCTCCGACCTCCATCAGGCGCACATCAAAAGGAGCTAAAAATATCAAACACCCTTTTAGATTTTGCTTTTTAAATTCATAAAACAAATTACCCAATACCTGCTGATGCCGGGTCGAGGGCAAAGGGGTCATAGCCACAAATTCCCCTTCGATAAGCTCCACCCTTTTCCCTTCCGGTAACAAAAGATAATCCCGGTAAGTATAAATATTTTTTTCTTCTTATCATCATCCTACCATGATTTTACAGTTAAGTAAACGGTGCATTTTTTACTTACCCCCAACCACTTACGACTTACCACCATTTATTCCACCTGCTCTTTTAAGATTTCCCCGGGAGGGATAGCGGCGATTTTCCGCTGGTTTAAGAATTTGGCAAAAAGCCAGGTCAAAAGAAGAACCCCAAACACCAGCCCCCAGGTTTTGGCAGATACGATCATGTTAAAGGAAAAGTCGATATCTTTAGTAGCCTCGGCCATTAAGTAGTTGAAAAGCCTGTAAAATAACGGTATTCCCAGGACAAAACCGGCTAAAAACAACAGGTCGTTACTCCCTAAAATCATAAAGTTTACTTCTTTATTACTCCAGCCAAGAATTTTTAATAAGCTTATAGTACGCCGGTTTTCCTGAATAATCAGGGAAGTTAAGACAAAGATTACCGCCAGAGCAAATAATATTGCCACCAATCCCATGATGCTTACCGATATTTCTAAAGGCTTAGCGGTGTTTTCTAAGGCTTTATTTAGATACTGTTTATCAAAAAAGGCAACGAGTTTATCTTCGGGAACAGTTAATTTTTGGTTGCTCCAGAGGCCATTATAGTAATTGTCCGGCAGATTTAAAAGCTTATTTAGGTCTTCCTGGTAGATAAAAATTGTGTTGCCTAAAGTGATATCCGCTACCGCCACTATATCTAAAGAAAGTTTTTTCTTGCCTACCGTTTCTAATTCCATCAACTGCCCCGGTACCAGACCGGTTTTTTCGGAAAGAGGCTTGGAGATAACTATGCCGTTACCCCCAAGTTTAACTTTCCCCCCTTTATCTCTGACCTCCACCATTTTGGAGCCAGGCTTAATGCCGTAAAGCTGGGCGTTTATTTTGGTTCCGGAAATCTTTGCCGGGACTACAGTAAAACTTTCGGTTCCTTCGGGCACCCGGTCTAAAGGTGAGGTCAGAAGGTACTGGTACTGAAAATGAAAGACCTCGCCAAAACTCTCGGTCATGAGCTTTCCTATGGAATCCTTGGCCGCCAGGCCATAGGTAAGTAAAAAAGTAGCAAAGGCAATTCCCACGATTAAGATTATCCCCCGCGCTGCATTGATTGCTCCCTGCTTTAGAGCCATCCGGGTAAGGAAATTGGTTCCCTCTCCTATTTTAATAAGAGGCTTTTTAAAGCGGCCCTTTTCTAAGCCTTTGATTAGCTCTAAGACCGGACGCTTCATCATCCCCCTGAGAGCAAAGTAAGTCACCGGGAAAATAAACACCGCCGGCAGCAGGAGTCCGGTAATTATTATCTGAGGTAAAAATTTAAAGCTTATTATGGAGATATTAAAATACGCGGCATAAAACCGGGCTAAAGGGATGGCCAGGCCTATCCCGGCAACACACCCCAGAACTGACCCAAACAACCAGAGATAAAAGGGAAAACCCAAAAGCGCCCGGAGCACTTCCCCGGAGGTATAACCCAGGGCAAAAAGTGCCCCGATTTCCTGCTGCATGGTGCCGATTTGCCGCCGTAAAACCGTAAAGAGAAGAACCGAAGCAACGACTAAAAGAATGGTTGGAAACTGGGTAGCCATGATTTTGGCCCCTTTAATTTTCGCGTCCACATAATAAACCCGGGGATTTTCGGTGATCTTCTGCAGAGAGAGGAGAGATGCATTGGCACTAAGTTCCGATACAAACTCATCGGTAATCTTACCCCGCACCATGTAGTAGTGGTACGGCATCGGACCTAAAGCTTTTACTTCATCCGCCGGTAGCACCGCAATGCCAAACTCGTTGGGGTCGTTTAAAAGGTCGGAATCGTTTTTTATAATGTAAATATAATCGGGCAGAGCCAAGCTCCCAGCAATTTTATATTTCTTTCCACCAAAAGTTATGGTATCACCGATTTTTAACCCATTAGCTTTTAAAAATAACGGATCAATATAAATCACATCTCCCGCTTCTTCCCGGGATAAATAAGGCAGGTTAACTTTTTGGCTTTCACTAAAAACCCGCAAGGTTTTCCCCTGCCACTCCACATCTTTTTGGAAACGTTCTTCGATTAAAAGATTATACTTTTTCTCTAAATAACTTACATCCACCGGCTTTAAGGTAGAAAAATGGGCAGACTCCTGGCGGTATTTTTGTTTAAAATCCCGGTAGTTTTCGGTGATATTTTCCATGGATAGCTGCAAAGACAGGTAAGTCACCACTGCAATAAAAATTAAAAATATCGTCCCCACATACTGGGCTTTATTTTTGCGAATTATCCTCCCGGGAATTTTCCCGATTACCATTACCACTCGACCTCCCGGGCGGCAACCGGTGCAGGATTTTCGCTAAATCCCGTCACCTGGCCGCTTCTCAAGGTCACCACCCCGTGACACATTCGGGCAATGGCCTGGTTGTGGGTAATTATCATTACCGTAGCTCCGGTTTCTTTATTGACTTTTTCTAAAAGCTCTAACACTTTTTTGGCGTTCTGGTAGTCTAAAGCACCGGTTGGCTCATCGCAGAGAATCAGGGGAGGTCTTTTGATTACCGCCCGGGCAATGGCTACTCTTTGCGCTTCACCACCGGACAGCTCTAAAGGATATTTGTCTTTATGTTCCAGCATACCGACCAGCTCTAAAACCGTTTTTATGTCGGCAGGGGAAGCAGAAAGGTCCGCCGCCGCCTGGACATTTTCGTAAACGGTTAGAGTATTGATGAGGTTGTAGAACTGAAAGACAAAGCCTACCTTCTCTCTCCGGTAGCGGGTAAGTTTTTCCGGAGAATAAGAGCTGATTTCCTCCCCGTCCACCCATATCTTTCCCCCATCGGGCCGGTCAATCCCGCCGATTAAATTAAATAAAGTGGATTTTCCCGAACCGGAAGGCCCTAAAACAGCGTAAATTTTTCCTTTTTCAAAAGACAAACTTACCCGGTCCAAAGCCCGGACCTCCGCAGCTCCAGTTTTGTAAACTTTGGTTAAATCTTCGGTTTTAATGAACACATCCCCCACCCCTCTCCGCCTAATGGCACGCAGAAGTGCGCCAGCGTTACACCTGAACTTCCTTCTCTAAATTAATAAAATATAAATACTTTTCTTTTACCTTTTTCCCGGTAATCTCCTCCACAGCCCGGGCGTAAAGGTTAAGCTGACCTGCGTACTCTTTTAGCCGCTCGTTTAAGCTATCGCCGGTGCTCCGGTCGGTTTTCCAGTCAACGATAAAAAACCCATCTTCTTCAAGAGCCAAAAGGTCAATTACCCCTCGCACCAGGATTTTTTCCGAAAAACCGGTAGCCTCCGGATAAATTTCACCGGCCTTGACTCCCAGGGTAAAGGGAAATTCCCGGTAAATTTCCCGGGCTCTAAGGATTCTCTGGCCCAAGGGCGTAGCAAAAATCCGGGCAATTTTCGTAAAATCAAGCATTTCTATGCTTTCGGGAGGCAAAACCCCCTCCGCTACCAGCGTTTCCCCCTGAGCTTTAAGTCCAGCAGCGGACAAATCACCTTGAAAATCAATCCGCCGCAAAAACTCGTGGTAAACAATCCCTAACATAGCTCCGTCTTCAAAGTAGACTCCGGGTAAAAATATTTCATCCTCATCTTCCAAAGAAATAACGTCATCGGTGCTAAAAACTTCTTTTAAATCGGAAACGCTCATCTTCGCAGGAAGCTTAGCAATTTTTAACCCGGGATAATTAAACTCCAAACCTGCCCTAAATTGCCCGGTATAATCGGTTTCTTCGGTAAAAGGGGTTTTTGTCAGGAGCTTAACCCTTAGCACTTCCGGAAGTTCCCATTGCTCTCCCTCAATTTTTTCCTGCTGCGGATGAACTTCCACTTTAAGGCAGTCAGGTAAATCGCTGCCCTCCCTAAAAACTACTGGCCCAATCCAGTCCAGAAAGTTCCCTGCTCTGGCAATCTGGCCATCGGACAGAGTTTCTTTTGAAGCCTCGGTTTGGCTTTGCCAGCCGGCCATTTTCTTTGCTAAGTTTTTCACCGTACCCACCATGATAAGCTTTTCTCTGGCCCGGGTCAGGGCAACATACAAAATCCGCATTTCTTCCGCTAAAGTTTCCCGCCTCATCCGCTCACTCAAGATTTGCGAAGCTATGGAATGGCGCCGGATTCTTTTCTCCGGGTCAAAAAATTTAGGCCCGAAACCAAGGTCGCTGTGGAGAAAAACAGTGTTGCTGTAATCAAACTTAAATCGTTTCCCAAGGCCAACCACAAACACCACCGGAAACTCCAGCCCTTTGCTTTTATGAACGGACATTACCCGGACCACATCATCCGCCTCGCCAATTAATTTGGCCGGCGAAAAATCCTCGGATTCTGCCGCCTGGCTTAAAAAGGTAAGAAAGTTATAAATGCCCCCACCGTTAATTTCAGCAAAATCCGCAGCCAGGTCATGTAACAATTTTAAATTCGCCTGCCGCACTTCTCCGCCGGGATAAGCTCCAAAAATCTCCGGTAAATTAGTTTTACGGTATATTTCATTCACGAGCTCTGCCAAACTAATTTGCCGGGACAGTTTCTGAAATTCAGCTAAAAGTTCTAAAAACTTTTGGCTTTTTACCGAAAGCTCATCCCCTCCCGAAGATTTATTTTTAAGAGCATCATAGAGAAGGCCTTCGGGGTATTCCTTCCGGACCTGCCAGAGTTCTTCATAGGTTAAACCAGCAACGGGTGAGCATAACACCGCGGCCAAAGGAATATCCTGGCAGGGGTTATCAATTACCTTTAAAAAGCTGGTCATCAGCAAAATTTCCTTGGAATTTAAAAAGCTGCCAGCTCCTTCAACGTAAACAGGTATCCCCGCCCTGGTCAATTCTTCCTGCCAGATATTGGTAGAACTACCGAGGGACCGGGAAAGAATGACAATATCCCGGTACTGCAAAGGCCGAAATTCCTTAGTTTCCCGGTCAAAAACTTTAAAACCTTCTTCTTTGAGCTTTAAAATTTTTGCCGCTACCAGCCGGGCTTCCCGGTGGACCGCAGTTAGATCTTCCTCGGGTTCACCGTTTGAGTTATTTTCCTCTTCGGGTTTTCCTTCAATTAAGTGCAGTTCCGCAAAACAGTTAGCATTGGGAAGATAGTCTGCTCCCTTTTTAAGAAAAGCTTTTTCATCATAAGAAAGCTCCGCTACCCTTTTTTTCATGATTTGCTTAAAGATAAAGTTTACGGTAGCGATAATTTCCTCGCGGCTTCTGAAGTTCAGGCTTAACTCTATTTTCTTTTCATCAGTAAAATCTTCATATTTCTTTAGAAAAATCTCCGGCCGGGCCCAGCGAAAGCGGTAAATGCTTTGCTTTACATCGCCCACCATGAAAAGATTTTGCCCATCTCTGGAGACATAAGTTAAAATCTCTTCCTGAAGGCCATTTATATCCTGGTACTCATCTACCAACACTTCCACGTATTTTTCCCGGAGCTCCCGGTAAACTCCACTTTTTAAAATATCAAGAGCCCAGTGCTCTAAGTCGGAAAAGTCCGCAAAACCAAGTTTCCTTTTTTCCTCCTGATACTTCCGGGAAAATTCCCGGACTAACTTTACCAAAGGGTCAAGATAGGAGGTTAAAGTTCTTAACTCTTCCCGAAAATTACCTGCTTCCCAGGAAAAATAACGTTTTTTTATGGTTTCAAATTGCTCCTTTGCCTTATCCCGCAGGTCTTTTGCTTCGTCCTTGCCCCCAACTCCTCTTCCCCAGGAAAAGGTTCCAAATTTCACCTGAGTCAAGTACTGCTTTGCCGCCTCGTACCCCTCATTTAGTTTCGCATACAGTCCCCGCACCTTTTCCATATCTTCTTCTAAGAGGGAAAAAGCCCTGTCCTGGCCATACTTTTCCGCTACACTTTTAGCCCGTTCTAAAAGCTCGATGATATACTCCAACCACATTTCGGTGCTACCTTTTATTTCCCGGTACCAGAAAGTATCTTCAAACCTTTCCCAATCCCCGTTAAATAAATTTAATGAGTCCAAAAGCCACTTTTCAGGCTCGGGATTGGACCGGGAGAAATGGTAAAGGTTAAGGATTAGTTCCTTTAAGTTACGGTCATTTTTTTCATCGTTTAAATATTCCAACAGGGCAAAAAGTTCCCGGTCCCCTTTTTCGTATCTCTCCTCCAAAATTTCCTCTAAGACTTTATTTTTTAGATACGTTTCCCTTGGTCCCTCTAAAATCGCAAACTTGGTTTCATACCCAAACACCCGTCCGTATTTCCGGATAATTTTATGACAAAAGGAATGGAGGGTAGAAATATCGGCCACCGGTAAAAGTTCTAACTGTTCTAAAATCCGTAAATTTCCCGGATCTTCATTTAAACGCTTTAAAAGCTCCGTCCCAAGACGCTCTTTCATCTCTCCCGCTGCTGCCTCGGTAAAGGTAACCACCAAAAGCCGGTCTATATCTACCGGCGGTGTATCCGTCAATACCCAGGATAATACCCGCTCCACCAGAACCGAAGTTTTCCCGGCTCCTGCAGCAGCTGATACTAACAGGGCATTACCCCTGGAGGTGATAGCCCGCATTTGTTCAGCTGTCCAGTTTTTCATCCCCCACACCTCCCCCTAAAAGCGCCAGCAACACTTCGGCATCTTTTTTCCTGGGTATTACCCGGTATTGTTTTTCCTGTTCTTCCAAACGGCACACTTCAAGATAAGAACAATACCTGCAGCCGGTAGCATCTTTTAATTGATAGGGTATTGCCGAAAATTCTCCGGCACTAATTTGAGCAATAGCTTCGGTAATAAGACCTTTAATTTTGGTAAACAGAGCTTCCAGTTCCGCCGGGGTTAAAGCATTATCAATCCTGCCGTCTTTATAAGTTCGTAAATTTACCGTTTTAAACTTGTTGTTCTGGGCATAAAAGCTATCTAAATGTTTTAAACTTTCCTCATCCTTTAAGGCATAACCATTCAGGCGAAAATTTTTATAAACTTCTTCCTTTAACTCCTCCATTGAGAGACCTTCAGCCTTCTCATCTAACATGGGGTTTTGAAAGCGAAAATAAAACGCTCCCGCAGGCACCAAATTTTCTCCAAAAAGTTCCTTATTTTCACTGGCCACTAAAAGATAAGTTAAAAGCTGAAGGTTAACCCCACCCACTACTTCGTCAAGGCTTATTGATATAGAGCCGGTTTTATAATCAATTACTCTAAGATAGGTTTTTCCATCGTTCTCATAAACATCTATCCGGTCAATTTTCCCGGCTAACGTATATTTCTCTCCGTTGACCTCAAAAACCGGGGATTTTAACCTTTCCTTTTCCCCAAAAGCTATTTCTTCTCCAAAGGGAGTAAATTTAGTAAAGCCTTCGAAATAAGCAAGAGCTTCAATAGCTTTAAATAACATAAGATACAGACGGTTTAAAAAGTACCTTCCCCGGTATGTGGCCAGGAATTTTTCTCCGTATTCTTGCTGGGCTTTGGTGAAAGCTTGATAAACTAAGGTTTTTAAATCTTCTGCTAAAAGGGTTGAAAGCTTCTGCCCTTTTTCCCTTACCGTTTTTATTATCTCCGCTACTGCCCCGTGAAGAAGAGCACCAATTTCGGTTGCTTCCGGAGTAAAAAGTTCTCGCTCTTCGGCTTTAATGAGGTATTTTAAAAAATATTTTAATGGGCAGCTATAATAAGTTTCCAAACGCGAAACCGAAAGGGTTTTAGAAGGGAGAAATTCCTTAAAACCGGCATTTAACCTTATTTTGCCAGGATTGGTGGCAAAAGCCCGGGCTATTTTTGTTATAAGCTCCGGCTTACTTAGCAGTAAAGCATTAAAAGCTCCTTGAGCAATAAAAGGTAGCTCCCCGTTCTTTTTAACCTTTACCATTTCTCTGGAAAGAAGTCTTGTTAAGGCCTGAGGGGTGGTTTCATTACCGTAAGATCCTTCCTCCGGTTTTAAACTGGGAAAAGCTTTCTTTAGCCAGTCTACTAAAAGCGCCGGGGTAAAACTTTCACCGGTAAGACTTACCCGGGGATAAGAAACATAAACCCTTTCCCGGGCCCGGGTCAGCGCTAAAAATACGTGAAAATTATCCTCTTTAAGCCGCTGGCGGATTAGCGGTGAAAGTTCCAATCCCACCTTTTTAAGCTTGGCCCGTTCTTCCTCGGTAAAAATTAGTCCCGCTGCCGGCGGTGAGGGAAATTTCCCTTCCACTGCTCCCAAAATAATTACCGCCCTGACTTCAGCGGTCCAGTAACGTTTGCTGCCCCCTGCCCGCACCTGGTCCAAACCTTTGGGGATGGTTTTTAAAGAAAGTTTTGCCAGGTATGCTAAAAGTTCTTCCGCAAAGGTAGTGGGATTTAACCTTTCATCGCCAAAAACTTCTTCTATCTCGGTTAGTAAATTCATAAAGGCCTGCCAGAACCGCTCGCCATTTTCATCGGAAATTCTCCGGGGAACACCTATTTTTAATAAGAGCTGTTTTAAGCTCTGGCTGAACTCCTGGTAAGTGTTAATTAAAGGTAGTTTTTTCGAAAAAGAAATGATTTCCCCAAAACCTTTCTCCCAGCTCTCCCAGTATAATGAATTGGGGTCCTTCCAGGCCTCTTTGGAAACTAATTTTTCACCATCTAATCCCCGGCTTAAAAGGTAATTTTCCAGAGCAAAAACTTCATCGGCGGTTAAATTTAATAGGCCGGATTTTAGACAATCGATAGCCGCTTCCCGGTTAAACTTCCCGAGCACTCCTTTTAACAGGAAATAAAGTCCGTGGTGGTCAAAAGCAAGGCCTTTATCCACATATACCGGCAAACCGTATTCGTTAAAAACAGTTTTGATATTGGAAATATAGTAGCCATCTTCCGGTATTAATACCATGATATCGGAAAGTTTATACCCCTTAAATTTGGCAAGATAGCGGATTATCCGGGCCGCTTTTTCCATTTCTTCTAAGGGGTTGGCAGCAGCAATTAAACTTAAATTTTCGGAAGACCCGGAGTAAGGATTCGGGGGAAACGGGTAATAATTCTGGGCCAGGTGAAGAAGTTCTGCAGCTTGATAGCGCTTAATTTTTTCAAGATTTATTTCTTTTACTTTTACACCTAAATTTAAAGCCTCGGTATAAAGCCTTTTAAATACCCCCGTATCGTATTCCAGAGGCAAAGTTACGGTAACTTCGGCGCAGGTTTTTAAAAGGGTTTTAATAACTTCTAACTCTAAAGGCGTAAAAGTATAAAAACCGTCAATAAACACTTTTGCCCCCGCTAAAAACTTGCTCTTAGGGGCATATTCCAAAAACTTTTCCAGAAGTCCCTCGCTGGTATACTCTTCCCCAAATTTTTCTAAGTATAACTTGTATAACAGGTAAACATCTTTTAATTTTCGCTGCAGCAGCCAATCCTCTATTTTAGAAGACGCTTTTTCTAAATTCTCCGGTTTTACCCGGTAACGCCGAAACTCTTTAAATAACTTTAAAAGGTCTTCAATAAATCCGGGATTATCAACTGCTTTTCGTAAAAGCAGCAGTTTTTCCTTATTTTCCTGTAAAATCTTTTTTAAAGTAATCTGATAAACAAATTCTGAAGAGTTTTTAAGGCGAGCTTTAAACTCCCGGACAACATTTAAAGCAAGTCGATTAAAACTTACCACCTGCAGGCGGAAGCTCCCGGGCAAATCCTCCCGGGTGTTTAAGAGGTACTCGTTTTCAAAAGTAGCACTCTCCGGCACTATATACAGCACCATAGGTCCCAGCGGTGCATCTTTTAAAGCTTTGACTATCTCCTCCCGGCAGTACCGGCTTTTTCCGGACCCCACCGGCCCCCTTACTATCGTAAGCATAATGATCCCTCCAGGGACGGTTCTGTCAGCGACCATTTTCGCGGGGAAGGCTTGTCCCTATTCTCGCCCGACCTTTTTTGACGGGTCAGGCGCCGTTAGAGAATTTTTTTGTTACTTAAACCTCCACCAGTTCCGCTTTCATACTCTCTAAATCCACCACCGCAAAGGTTCCCTTGCCGGTCAAGACTCCCGCCAGTTCCCCGGGATTCACATGCAAAGTTTTGCCCTGTAACGTAATATGGGCCCGGTGGGTGTGGCCGGTTACCACCAAATCATATTTACCGCATTCCACCAGTGCCCGGGTTAAGACTTCACTCGTGCCGTGATAAACAGCAATTTTTCGCCCGGCAATTTCCACTTCACCGGCCTCATGGTAGTACTCAATGCCAAGTTTATCCACAACTTCCCTAAAGTAGTAATGCTCCCCTTCGTTGTTGCCAAAAACGGTAATAAGCCGTCCTTCCCGGCCAAGACCTTTTTTCAGGGCTATGGCCGCAAAGGGTGCCACCCAGTCGCCGGCATGGATTACGGTGGTAATCCCCTTTTCTTTAAAATACTCCACCGCTTTCTGGACATTGGCTAAATTATCATGGCTATCCGACACGAGACCAATTAACATATAAAACCCCCTCCTTAAACTTCAAGCTTTTTAAAACTTTCCTTCGCAATCTTTAAAGTATATGTTAAAATACCTACACCTAAAATAAAAGATAAAACTACAAAGCCAAGGGTTAAAGGCCAAAACGAAATTTTAAATTTTAAAAATAACAACCAATAGAGACCTATTTGCATAAAAGGAAAAAATATTCCTACCGTGGCGTTGAGATTTTGTTTAAAAGCTTTTTGCGGGTGGTCCCAGTTCAAATACGGGTGCTTTAAGTCAAGTAAAAGCCCGGCTGCCAGAACCGGTAAAGAGCTTAAAAGTACCGCCGGTAAAATAAATAAGGCTTTTAAACCCGAAATCTTCAAAAGAAACGCACCCCCTACCGCGAAAAGCGAAGCTATTATCCCAAATACATAACCGTGGGCCAGCTTCCCTAAAAGCCAGGTTTTTTCTGAGACCGGAAGACTTTTAAGGTAGTAAAGCTCTTTGGCCTCCCGGGAGATGGCGGTAGAGGTGATATTGGTGGCCGCAGCCAAAAAGACCCCAAGGGATAAAAGGCCGGCTAAAAGATAATTCTCAAAAGCTTTGTTAGCTAAAAGCTTTTTAATTTCACTTAAGCCTGCAATTCCCTGAAAATAAAAGGAAATACCAAAAACAAAGGGTATGATAATAATAACAAGCGGACCGTTTAAGAAATAAACCGGTTCGCGGTTCATAAGCCGGATTTCCCGCAGAAGGTTCGAAGTAAAGACAGGTTTTGGGGTAAAAGTTAACTCCCCTTTTACCCTCCGGCGTCCACCGCCCCCTTCCGCCCCCACTTTTAAGCTCTTTTCGTAAGCCCGCCCCAGGATATAAAGGCCTAAAGCTAAAAGGCCAAGGCTAAGAATAATGTTAGCCCCCAGGGAAAAAGCTTTTATAGTAACATCCTCTCCGGTTAAAGATTTCACCGTAAGCAAGGCCGGAAGGTAAATCTTATAAAGCTTCAGGTTTATAAGGTTGGGGTCGGAAAATTTTGCGACAAGCATTCCCGGATTTTTCTCGGCCAGTTGCACAGTATTGGAAAATTTTTGGATAAGTATCGCTGCTCCAAGGCCAATAATGCCGCCCACGTACATGAGCAAATCTTTTTTCCGGGCAAAGGAGAAGCTTCTAAAAATCAGGACAAAAACGATAAAGACTAAAGTTAGGGGTAAAACAGGTAAAAGAAACAAATTCAAAAAAGCAGTAACCCAGTAAAGCAAGCCTTCACCACCAAAATAACCGTAAACCCCGGCAGGTATTCCGAAGAAAAGTACGGCAAGCGGCAGGTGGTAAAAATAATTTACCAGTATTTTCGCCCCTAAAAGTTCTCTCCCTTTTAACGGCAAAGCCAAAAGATACTCCGCTCCATCGTAATAGTAACCCGAAAGGATCGCTATTACGCCCAGAGCTAAGATAATTAAAACGGTATTTACCGTTCCCAGGGCCAGCACGGTGGATTCAAGATTCACCGGCTTTAAAGCCAGGAAAAGATTTTTATAAAAAACAACGTTCATGGAAAAAAGGCCCGACAGGGAGAAAAGGATTAAGACGATAAAGCCAATAGCCTTTAAAAATTCTTTGGGATTTTGGCGATAATAGGAAAAAGGCCGAACCGCCAGCAAAACTTTTGTTAACTGCAAAGTTTTTCTCATGACCGCACCAGCTCCAGGAAGAGCTCTTCCAGGCTTTTATCTTCCTGCTTCTGGGTTTTTAGATCTTCCATGGTTCCGGTAAAGATTAGCTTTCCTTTTTTAATAATCCCTAAAGTAGTGCAGAGCCTTTCCGCCACTTCTAAAATATGGGTTGAGAAAAACACCGTTTTACCCCGGGCAGCGTAATCCTGCATAAGCTTTTTTAAGTTAAAAGACGACTCCGGGTCCAGGCCGGTCATCGGTTCATCCAAGATCCAGATGTCCGGGTCGTGGACCAGCGAAGCAATAACCAGAAGTTTTTGCTTCATCCCGTGGGAGTAGCTGCCAATTCTATCGTTTATCGCCCCTTCCAGGCTAAAAAGTTTTAAAAGGGGGCGAATCCTTTCTTCCCTGAGCTTAGCCGGGACTTCATACACATCCGCCACGAAATTTAAAAATTCAAGGCCGGAAAGCCTGGGGAAAATTTCCGAAATATCCGGCACATAACCAAATTTTCTCTTAGCCCTAAGGGGCTCTTTTAAAAGGTCAATCCCACATAATTCCACTTCCCCGGTGTCCGGAGCCAATATTCCGGTCATAATTTTAATGGTGGTAGTTTTCCCCGCCCCATTGGGGCCTAAAAAGCCAAAAATTTCCCCCGGCGGTACCGTGAGATTTAAATTATCCACCGCCCGGACCTTTCCCCCTCCGTAAGTTTTGGAAATATTTTTTAAACGGATGATATAAACCACTCCCCTCGGCAAAAAATACTAACTCTTAACCTTGGGAAACCGGTAGTGCCCGACAATACCGGGGAGCCACAGCAATAGTTCATCGGCTTCCCGGGTGTAGGGTCCGGCGTTGTGGATAATGTAAGGTACCCCATCCCGCCTTCTTTTATCGGAGATAATCGCTATATGCTGGGGATTTTTAAACACTACAATGTCTCCCCCCTGCCACTCTTTTAAATTCTCCGGATCTCCGGGGATAAGTTTGGTAGTTAAAATCTGAGCATGACGGCGAAAAAAGACATCTAAATTGGGCACCCGGCGAAAATCAATGTTGGGGTCGGGTTTTCCCCCTACCCGGGGATAAGCATTAAGATTATTTTTAATATCTTCATCGACCATCGCCTTTAAATTATAACCTGCATTTTTAAACGCCCGCCAGATGACATCGGAGCAGACCCCCTCGTTATCCGGAGGATAGCCTCCTGCATAATAAGCGCTCCGGTAACGGGGCTTATTGGCCACATCTTTCCGCGCTCCCTGAACTATATCATCTAAGTCATAAATCCCATCGCCATCCTGGTCGTGTTTAAGTACCACCTTTTCCACCTGCACCCGGGGCGAAAACTGGGCTTTTACAGTTAAGTAAAGATATTTATAAATAGCACCATCTCTATAAATAAATGACAAAATTCCTAATCCTAAAACAACGAACAACAAAATCCCCTTTAATTTCGGGCCAACGGCTATCATCTCCAGCTTTTTGGTTATTTTTGTTATATATTCGTCCCGGTTTTTAAAATTCCTCTAATCCTCGCTGAAAAACAAGGCACAAATAAAACCGGCGTTTCAGCCGGCATCAATCAATAACTCCTGCGGGATTACCAAAGGCTACAATTTCGCCATCTTTTATCAGTAAAAATTTATCGGCAAAACGTAACGCCTGATTCAGGTCATGCAGAGCAGTAATAACCGTCATTTTCCGCTCCCGGGCAAACTCCTGCAACCAACCCGTGCCAGTCGCACAAAATAACGGAAATCCTTAAACAGTTTTCCGTTATCAACTAACTTCACCTTTTAGATCTCTTTTTTCGGAAATATCCTCTTCCTTTAAAACCAAACTTACAAACACTTTAACCAAGTCCGGATCAAATTGAGTACCGGAACCTTTTAAAAGTTCCTTTAATACTTCTTTGCGCGTAAGGGGTGCTCGATAAGGTCGCGGGGATAACATCGCATCATAGGCATCAATAATTGCCATAATGCGACTTAAGTACGCAATTTCTTCGCCCCTTAACCCCTGGGGATAACCCTTCCCATCCCAGCGTTCATGGTGTTGTAAAATAAGGGGAGCTATAGCCGAAAGTTCCCCGGAGGTCAATGCAATTCGGTAACCAATCTCCGGATGGCGCTCAATAATCCGCCTTTCCTCAGGAGATAAGGGCTCAGGCTTATTTAAAACATTTTCCGGAACCCCCAGTTTGCCTATATCGTGCATTTCCACCAAAAGGACAAGCTTATCCATCTCCTCCCGGGGTAATTTTAAAGCTGCACCAAATTTTAGGGCAACTTTTTTCATCCGTTCGGTATTGTGAAAATCCCTTTCCATTAAAGCGGTTTTTAGAGCTTTAACCAACGCCACCCGGGCATCATTACCACTGGCAAGTTTGTTTCTATACATCGCATCATCGGCTTCCCGCAAAGTTTCCCAGAGGGAAGCCCCCGGTTTTAACGCGGTTGAAACGCCGATAGATAAACTTAGGGGTAAATCGGGGTGAAGTTTATTATACTCCCCTACCTTTTCCAGGATTCTCTGGGCAATTTCTTCGGCCGCTTCTCTTGAAGTACCGGGCAAAAGAATGCCAAATTCATCGCCACCAATTCGCGCTACTACATCCGATTGTCTTACTCCATTTCTTAATACTTCGGCAGCCCTTTTTAATAATAAGTCTCCCTTATCATGACCAAACATATCATTTACCGCTTTTAAGTTATCTAAATCACAAATCAAGACACTAATAGGGTATTCCCGACCTTTTTCCATCCGCTTTACTTCTTCTTCAAAAAATGCTCGATTATACAGACCTGTTAACACATCTCTGGTACTGCAATATTTTAATTCATTTTCCATAATTTTTCTTTCGGTTACGTCCCGAACGCACTGGACGGCCCCCAGCAAATTGCCTTCATCATCCTCAATAGGTGCAGCTAATGTCCAGTAACAGGCTCCCTTTCCCCCATAAGCATTTGGCGCCACCCCTTCTCCGACAATCACCTTACCTCTTTTTTCTAATTTTTCATAACCATTTATACCAATCTCACCATAATTGCCAAGCACCAGGTCTACGCAAATTGGCTTTCTTTTCCCAAAAAACGGCTCAGCATATATGTAGTCGCCTTTTCCCAGAATCTCTTCTTTCTTAACCCCGGTCATCTCTTCCATCGCCTGGTTCCAGACAATCACCCGTCCATATTTATCAATCGCTAAAGTAGCATCGGGTAAGGAATCAATAATTTTTTCATATAAATAAAGCTTTTCTAACAGATTTTCCCCCCTTTCAAGGGCCGTTATAAATCTCTCCACCGCTGAAAGCTTCTCTTCGGAAAGTTCTTTCACCATCCGGATAAGTTTATCCTTCAGGGCAGTCACTTTTCTCATCCTTTCGGGTAAAGGACACCACATTTCCTTTATAATAAATTTCATTTAATTTATTAAGCTATAAACGTTATTTATACACTTCGCCGTAACTCAAAATAATCCTGCACCTTTTGGCAAAAAATTTAAACCGGCTTTTTTAGCCGGTATAGGGATATACTTTTTAAATAATCAAGCGGGTGAAATACAGAATAATCCAGGCGGCCGGAATTAAGATGGCCTGGCTTAAAAGAGTTCCTAAAAATTTGCTTATCACCAGGGACAAAACAAGCCGGTTCAGCGAATCCAGCGGCAAGGCTCCATTTAAGACCCTGTCGGTTACCATTGCCGAATACGGGTCAACCAGTAAAACCAAAACTATCGTTGCAAAACCGTTGATAATTCCGGAGAGCTGACTGGCAGTTAAGCGGTATTCCGGGTTTAAAACTCCGGCATACATTGCCGATAAAACACCGGTGGTATAAATACCGGTTATTATAAGGTTTAATAAAAGGATTTTATAGGGCATTTGCTCCCGGGCAAGTTTTTTTACCGATTTAAAAGGTACTCCCCGAATATTTTCCTTTATAGCCTGGGTTTTCCGCTGCCGCAGGGTCACAATTATGAGCCTGGGAACGGAACCAACTTCATCCAATTTATTTAAAGCTATAGTAAAAAAATTTATAAAGGTAGGTATTAATACTGCCCCAATCAACGTACCGGCGGTTGCTCCAAGGAGTACCCAGCGAAAAACCATTTCCAACCCGGCCAAATCATGTTTAAGCAAAGCAATTTCCACGATACTACCCAAAAGGGGTGCTTGAATCATATTAGAAGTTCTCGACACCAGGACAATAATATTAAAAACCGAACCCGCCAAAGCAAGTTTTTTAGTTTTAATTCCCGCTATCCGGGCAGCAAACGACAAGGTATCTATCAGATGGATAATTAAGGTTAACAAAACCACCAAAGCAATCCGGTTAAATTCCATAGCTATCTCCTTAAATTATTTTTAATTCTTTTCTATTATAGCATTTTAAACACCGGCTATTAAAGAAAAAAGCAGGCAAAAAATATTGCCCGCTATAAGCGTTTTTCAATTGTACCCCCGCCTAAAAGTTCATCACCCCGGTAAAATACCACCGCCTGTCCGGGAGTAATTGCCCGCTGGGGTTCATTAAACACCACCTTCACCTTATCTTTTCCTATCCTTTCCACCACCGCCGGCTGCGGTTTGGCATTATACCGTATTTGAGCTTGGGCTTCAAACCTTTCCGGTATTTCATCAAACCAGAGGAAATTTAAATCCGAAGCAATCAAGCCCGGGCTGAAAATCTCCGAAGCTTCCCCGATAACCACTTCGTTGGTTTCAGGTCTAATATCAACCACATAATACGGCTTTCCTAAAGCCAGGCCCAGCCCTTTGCGCTGGCCAATAGTGTAGTAGGGGTAACCCTGGTGCTGTCCTAAAACTCGCCCGTTTACATCCACAAAATTACCCGGTTTAATTTCTTCTCCCCGGCGCTCCTTGAGAAACTTGCGGTAGTCGTTATCCGGTACAAAGCAAATCTCCTGGCTTTCCGGCTTATCTGCCGTTACTAAGTTGTACTTCCGGGCAAGTTCTCGCACCTGTTCCTTAGTATATTCCCCGAGCGGGAGTAATAACCTTCGTAACATCTCCTGGGTAAGATTGTATAAAACATAAGTCTGATCTTTTTTTCGGTCTACACCGCGAAATAGCCCGTATTTACCTATATCATCCTTGTAAACTACCCGGGCATAATGACCGGTGGCCATGTAATCCATTCCAAGGCTTAACGCTTTTTTTAACAAAGCGTCAAATTTAATATAACGATTACAGGCAATACAGGGATTGGGAGTACGCCCCCGCAGGTATTCTTCGGTAAAGTAGTCTATTACTTTTCTTTCAAACAGTTCCCGAAAATTCAAGACATAATAAGGTATTCCCAAACGATCTGCTACCCGCCGGGCATCATTAACCGCATAAATTGAGCAACAGCCCACGTATTCTTCCCCGATAACCTCAATTTTCGGGTCCCAGATTTGCATGGTAACCCCTACTACTTCATACCCCTGTTCCAGTAATAAAGCCGCAGTAACGGAGCTATCAACTCCTCCGCTCATGGCCACCAGTACTTTTTTTCTACCTATAACGTCCACTCCTTCCCAGGAAAAGAAAGCGGTAATGTACCGCTTTCTTATTTTTGCCCTTTTTTCTTTAAGTAATCCTCGATAGCAACTTTTAAGGCATCGGCAGCTAAATTGGAACAGTGCATTTTTTGCGGTGGTAACCCATCCAAAGCATCGGCCACAGCTTTGTTGGTAATCTTCATTGCTTCTTCGATAGTCTTCCCTTTTACCATTTCGGTCACCATAGAACTGGTAGCGATAGCTGCCCCGCAGCCAAAAGTTTTAAATTTTACATCGGTAATTTTATCACCATCTACTTTAATGTAAATCCGCATGATGTCGCCGCAGGAAGGATTACCTACTTCCCCGACTCCATCAGCATCGGGGATTTCCCCAACATTTCGCGGATTGGTGAAATGGTCCATAACTTTTTCGCTATACATCATAATTACTCTCCCCCCAACACTTTTTGGTTATAAAGCGGAGACATCTCCCGCAATCTTTCCACAATTCCCGGAAGAACCTCCAGGACATAATCAATTTGTTCTTCGGTATTGGCTTTACCTAAAGTAAGCCTCAACGAACCATGGGCAACTTCATGGGGAATTCCCATGGCCAGCAAAACATGGGATGGATCCAGGGAGCCGGAAGTGCAGGCAGAACCGCTGGAAGCGGCAATTCCTTTCATATCCAGCATTAAAAGCATTGACTCCCCTTCCACAAATTCCACGCTGAAATTAGCATTATGCGGAAGTCTTTTGGTAGGATGCCCGTTTAACCGGACATAGGGAATCCTCTCCAAAACTCCCTTAATGAGCTTGTCCCGTAATTTTGTTAATCTTGCCGATTCCTCCGGCATTTCGGCAACAGCAAGCTCAATCGCTTTTCCAAGCCCCACAATGCCCGCTACGTTTTCGGTGCCGGGTCGCCGTTTTCTCTCCTGGCCCCCGCCATTGGCCAGGGGCTCAAGTTTTAATCCTTTTCTTACATACAAAGCCCCTACCCCTTTGGGTCCATAAATTTTATGGGCCGAAAGGGATAATAAATCAACTTTTAGCTCTTTTACATCCACCGGTATTTTACCAACCGTCTGGACGGCATCGGTGTGAAAGTAAACCCCTTTTTCCCTGGCAATTTCTCCTATTTCGGCAATAGGTTGAATGGTACCAACTTCGTTATTGGCATGCATGATGGTAATTAAAATTGTTTTATCGGTAATGGCTTTTTTCACATCTTCCACCGATACCATTCCGTATTCGTCTACCGGTAAAACGGTTACTTCAAAACCTTCCTTTTGTAAAGCCAAACACGCATCCAGAACCGCATGATGTTCTACAGCAGAAGTTATGATGTGATTTCCCTTATGCTTATAGGCCCGGGCGATTCCCTTAATCGCCAAGTTATCCGCTTCCGTTCCCCCTCCGGTAAATACTATTTCGCCGGGGTCGGAAGCGTTTATCGCCTTCGCGACTTTCTCCCGGGCATCCTCGATAGCCTTTCTTGCTTCCCGTCCAAAAGCATGAATGCTGGAGGGATTGCCAAACTTCTCGGTTAAATAGGGCATCATTTCCTCCAATACTTCCCGGGATAAAGGAGTAGTAGCTCCGTGATCCAGGTAAATCCGTTCCATAGCTGAATCCTCCTAACTAAAATTAAATATAATACATTAAATTTTGGTTTTGATTTTTTTTGGCTTCTTCAATCATATCCTTTAAGGTAATGGAGTCCAGCACCTTATTTAAAGCATCCCGCACTCTGGCCCAAACCACGCGCGAAATGCAGGCATCCGCCTGGTCGCAAGCTTCTTTCACATTTTCGGAAACGCATTCCACCGGTGCTATGGGCCCTTCTAAGACTCTCACAACTTCTCCAACGGTAATTTCTTCGGGAAGGCGATTTAAAAGGTAACCTCCCTGAGCTCCCCGCACACTTTTAATGAGGCCGGCTTTCCGCAGTACCGAAAAAAGCTGCTCTAAATACGGTTCAGAAATCATCTGGCGCCGCGCAATCTCTGAAATAGGAACCGGCCCTTCCCCATAATGCAATGCTAAATCATAAATTGCCTTCAAACCATAATGCCCTCGGGTCGAAAGTCGCATGGTTCACCACCAATTCCGAGTAAATTACTTTACTTTCAAAAACATCATAGCACTTACTCAAGTTTATGTCAAGAATTCCGATTTATTTAGTAAAGTTTTTTACTTTTCCCCACAATTCCTTCAGCCGCTGTTTTATCTGGGCTTCCTGCCCGGAATCGGAAGGCTCGTAAAAACGCTGGCCTTTTAAGTTTTCCGGTAAATATTCTTCAAGGACGAAGTGACCAGGGTAATCGTGAGGGTACTTGTAACCTTTTCCCCTTCCCAACTCTTTAGCTCCCGCATAATGGGCATCCCTTAAATGCTGGGGAATTGGGCCATTTTCCCCTTTTCGCACCACCGCAAGTGCCCTGTCAATAGCTTTTATCACCGCATTGGATTTGGGAGCACAGGCAATATAAATAGCTGCTTCCGCCAGCGGTAATCTTGCTTCCGGCATTCCCACAAACTCTAAAGCGTGAAAAGCCGCTACCGCCACATTTAAAGCCATGGGATCGGCAAGCCCCACATCTTCCGCCGCATGAACGATTAATCTTCGGGCAATAAACCGCGGGTCTTCACCGGCTTCGAGCATGCGGGCCAAGTAATACACTGCCGCATCCGGATCGGAACCGCGCAAACTTTTAATAAATGCTGAGATCGTATCGTAATGATTATCCCCTTCTTTATCGTAAACAATTGCTTTTTTCTGCATTGATTGCTCGATAATTTCAACGGTAATTTTCCGCACTCCGTCCTCGTCCGGCGGGGTAGTTAAAACCGCAAGTTCAATGCCGTTTAACGCCGCCCGGGCATCTCCCGCCGCCATGGTAACTAAATGGTCAAGGGCTTCTTCAGCAATTTCCACCTTATACTCGCCAAGCCCCCGTTCCTTATCCACAAGAGCTCTTCTCACAATTTCTCTTATATGTTCCGGCTCTAAAGGTTTAAACTCAAAAATCCGGGAACGGGATAAAAGGGGAGCGTTTACTTCAAAATACGGATTTTCGGTGGTTGCCCCAATTAACACTATGGTTCCAGCTTCCACCTCGGGTAATAACGCATCTTGCTGGGCTTTATTAAAGCGGTGGATTTCATCAATAAACAAAACAGTCCTCTCGCCATAATATTTTTCCCGCTCCTTAGCTTTTTTTATTACTTCTCTTATTTCCCCAACCCCCGAAGTTACCGCATTTATACTCTCAAAGCCGCTTTTGGTGGTAGAAGCGATAATTCTTGCTAAGGTTGTTTTACCCGTTCCGGGGGGACCGTAAAAAATTAAAGAACCAAGCCGGTCACTTAAAATAGCCCGTCTTAACAGTTTACCTTCACCCAAGATATGCTCCTGGCCTACAAACTCGTCCAGACTCCTCGGTCGCATGCGATAGGCTAAAGGAGCTTCCTTATTCACTTTATTTTTGGCAGTATCCCACAAATCCATAAAACTCCCCTTCCGACCGCAAAATAAAAAAATGCGCTTTTTTAAAATAAAGCGCACTTAATCGCTCATTACAAATTTTTTATAATAATTTTCATTAATTCGTTTTTATGTTTAAACCCGACCGTTCTTCCCACTTCTTCCCCATTTTTAATAAAAAGAAGAGTCGGAATACTCATAATCCCGTAACGTCTTGGTGTTTCCGGGTTACTATCGACATCAAGTTTTCCAACGGTTAGTTTTCCTTCATATTCCTGGGCAATCTCTTCTAAAATCGGTGCTATCATCCGGCAGGGGCCACACCATTCGGCCCAAAAATCAACAATTATAAGTCCTTCTCTTTTTAGTGCTTCGGTTTCAAAATTTTCATCGGTTAAGGTAATAATACCCATTTTAAAAACCGCTCCTTTCCCCCCGGTAAATATCAACCCCACTTATAAATTATACTCCTCTAAATATTTTATTGTCAATTAAAGCAAAACTTGAGGTCCATTACAAAATCTTATGCCTTAGCAAAAGGTCTTTTACCGCCTCCCCGGCAGCAATTAACCCGGCGGTAGCCGTTACAAACATAACGCTTCCCGGAAGGTGCTTTTTCTCCGCCGGCAACGGCTCATCACTGGTACCTCTTTCCAGTACCGGCGGTTCTTCCGAAAATACAACTTTTACCCCTTGATAAATCCCTTCTTTTTTAAGGGCCTGTCGAACCCGCCTTGTTAGAGGACAGGTATGGGTCCTGGAAATATCGGCAACTTTAAATCTTGTAGGGTCTAGCCGATTACCAGCTCCCATGACCGAAATAAAAGGTATATATTTTCGATACATGTAGGTGATTAACGCAATTTTATTTTTTAACGTATCGATAGCATCCACCACATAGTCAGGGTTGTACCTGAAAAATCTCTCGGTATTTTCCGGTGTTAACTTTTCCGTTACGGTTATAACCTCAGCTTCAGGATTAATCTCCCGGATTCTCTTAGCCAAAACCTCCGCCTTTAAGAGCCCCACCGTTGACTCCAGCGCTGGAAGCTGACGGTTGATATTGGTAAGGCTTACACGGTCGAAATCCACCAAAACCATGGAGCCTACCCCCGTTCGGGCTAAAGCCTCAACGGCCGGAGAACCAACCCCACCCAGCCCAAAAACCATCACCCGGCTTCTATGTAAAACTTTAAGCCCTTCGCTACCTATTAAAATTTCCGTTCGGGAAAACCGGTGCATAGCAACACCTCGCAGCATAAATTGACACAAGAAAACCCCGCTTTGCCGTAATCCACGAAGTTCCGAACCCCTTCTCTACCAGGTGGGTGTCCTCCTGATTGCTTTGGGCTTCCCCTAAGCGGGGCATGCACGCCACAACCAGAGTCCGGACTCCCTTTGTATGAGTGTTGGATACGAACTTCCCGGTGGACTACGCACAAAGCAGGGTGCGTTTTCTTGGTTAAATCATAACACAAAATCGTACTGCTCTCAAGGTTCTAATTTTTGGATTATTGCTGCTCTTTAACCGGCAAATCCACTTTAATGTGAAGTTCCTTTAGCTGACGGCGTTCAACAACATTAGGCGCACCAACCATTAAGTCGGTAGCACTTTGGGTTTTGGGGAAGGCAATTACATCCCGGATAGACTCTCTTCCGGCCATCAGCATTACCAGCCGGTCAAAGCCAAAAGCAATACCGCCGTGAGGAGGTGTACCGTATTCAAAAGCTTCTAACATAAAGCCAAATTTTTCCTTGGCTTCTTCCTCCGAAAGGCCAATTAATTTAAACATCTTTTCCTGGATATCCCGGCGGTGAATCCGAATGCTACCACCACCAATTTCCACACCGTTTAAGACCATGTCATAAGCTTTAGCCCGAACCAGTAACGGATTTTCATCCATCAGAGGTAAATCTTCATCCATCGGTGCCGTAAAAGGATGATGCATCGCTACAAACCTTTTCTCTTCGTTATCATATTCTAAAAGCGGGAAATCTATCACCCAGAGGAAGTTAAACTCCTTTTCGGGAATTAGCCCAAGTCTTTCAGCAAGATGGAGTCGTAAGTTCCCCAAAGCTTGAGCAGCCACTTCCGGTTTATCCGCTACAAAGAATAAAATGTCACCGGGTTCGCCCTGTAAAGCATTAATCACCGCTCTTAATTCTTCTTCTTTAAAGAATTTTGCAATTGGCGACTTTACTTCTTCAGGCGTTAAAATTAAATACGCAAGACCTTTGGCACCAAAGTTACCCACAAACTTCGTAAGATCATCCAGGTCTTTGCGGCTAAAACCCGCACAACCTTTGGCGTTTAAACCGCGGATTACCCCCCCGGCATGAGCTACCGTTTGAAACACTTTAAACTCCACATCTTTTACCAGTTCAGTAACATCGGTAATTTCCAGTCCAAACCGTAAATCAGGCTTATCGGTACCGTATTTTAGCATGGCTTCCTGGTAGGAAATCCGCTTAAAGGGCGTTTTAACCTCAACCCCAATTGCTTCTTTAAATACGTAAGCTATCATTTCTTCCATTAAACTCATGATGTCTTCCCGGTCAATGAACGACATTTCAATATCAATCTGGGTGAACTCCGGCTGCCGGTCCGCCCGCAAATCTTCATCCCTGAAGCAACGAACAATCTGGAAGTACCGTTCCATCCCGGCAACCATTAAAATTTGCTTAAAGATTTGCGGTGACTGGGGCAACGCATAAAATTTTCCGGGGTTTAACCGGCTTGGTACCAAAAAGTCCCGGGCCCCTTCGGGCGTACTCTTGGTCAGCATTGGCGTTTCAATTTCCCAGAAGCCATGCCGGTCCAAAAAGTCCCGAACCGCTTTCGCCGCTTTGTGGCGAAGTTCAAGAGCCCGCTGCATTTCGGGGCGCCGTAAGTCCAAATAACGGTACCGAAGCCGCACCTGTTCATCCACATCAATCCCGTCTTCAATGTAAAAAGGCGGAGTTTTTGCTTTATTTAAAACCTCGACTTTGCTGGCATAAACTTCCACTTCTCCGGTTAAAAGGTTGGGGTTTTCCGTACCTTCCGGGCGGAGTCTCACCGTTCCCTCTATGGCTAAAACGTACTCGTTTCTTACCGCCTCCGCTACCCGAAAAGCCTCCAGATCCACGTCAGGAGAAAAAACCACCTGCACGATTCCCGAACGGTCTCTTAAATCTACAAAGATTAGACCGCCATGATCCCTTCTCCTCTGTACCCAGCCGTTTAAAATAACCTTTTGGCCGGCATGTTGTTTCCGTAACTCTCCACAGTAATGGCTTCTTTTAAGCATTGTCCTAACCCCTTTCCCTGGCATATTTTTCGATAATTTCATCCCGGGAAAGCTCTACCTGCTCACCCGTATCCAAGTCTCTTAAAATAAACCTGCCTGACTTTAACTCCTCTTCGCCAATAATTAATGCCGCTTTTGCTTTTAGGCGGTTTGCCGCCTTTAACTGAGCCTTCAAGCTTTTCCCCTGATAATCGGTTTCTACCCAGAGGTTCAGCCTCCGTAATTCATTTATTAAAGGAAACCCATACTCGCGGGCTTCTTCTCCCAAAAGGCAGACGAAAAGGTCCGGCACCGGAACGGAAATCTCTTCGCTTTTTCTTTTTAAAGCCAAGATAGTTCTTTCTTCCCCCAAAGCAAAGCCTATTCCCGGCTGATCCGGCCCTCCGATCTCCCGGATTAAGCCGTTATACCTTCCTCCGCCGCCAATGGAGCTTTGGGCTCCTATCTCCGGCACCACAAACTCAAAAGCTGTCTTGGTATAATAATCAAGCCCCCTTACTAAAAAGGGGTCAATTACGTATTTTACTTGAGCTAAATCCAGGTATTTCCTAACCTCGATAAAATGCTCCCGGCAATCGGGGCAAAGCTCCGATAAGGGCGTGGGAGCATTCTGGGCGATTTTTTGACAGCTTTCATTTTTGCAATCCAAAATTCTCAAGGGATTTCGGTTAAGCCTTGCTTTACACAAGTCGCATAATTCCTCTTTACGCTCTTCAAAATATTCAATAAGTTTCTCCCGTAAGCTTTTCCGGCACTCAGGGCAACCTACGCTATTTAAGCGAAGCTCAACGTCATTCAGGCCAATCTCCCGGTAAAACTCCAGCGCCATTAAAATTACTTCCGCATCCACCATGGGCTCATCGCTACCCAGGATTTCAACCCCGAGCTGGTGAAACTGCCGAAGCCTTCCGGCCTGGGGTTTATCGTAACGAAACATCGGTCCAATGTAAAAATACTTCGCAGGACCGGGGTCGGCGTATTTTTTTGCTTCGACATACGCTCTAATCACCGCAGCCGTTCCCTCGGGCCGTAAGGTTATTGACCTTCCGGCCTTATCTAAAAAAGTATACATCTCTTTTTCTACAATATCGGTGGTTTCCCCGACTCCCCGCTCAAAAAGCTCCGTATGCTCAAAAATCGGGGTGCGAATTTCCTGATAGCCAAACCTCCGGCATACTTCGCGAAACTTCCGCTCTATCTCCTCCCACAGGAAAACTTCCGGTGGAAAAAGGTCGTTAGTGCCTTTAGGTTTCTGGGTAAGCATCTATAAAAATACCCCCTTTTCTATAAACTAAAACCCGCCCCTGGAATACCCAGGGACGGGATTACCCGCGGTGCCACCCTGCTTGAAGGTAGAAACCTTCCGCTCTTGGCCGTAACGGGGCCAAACCGTCTTAACCTACTTAAACCTTTCAGTTAAGCCGCCTCCCGGGTGTTCCTTTAAACCGGCATTCAGAGAAAAGCTCTCAATCGCGGCTTTTCCTCCCTGTCTGAAGCCCCCTGGTTTAAAAGTCCCGGTCATTGCGTTTCGTTAATTCATTTTAACCTTAGAACAGCCTGTTGTCAATAATGCCTTTTCCGCACAAAGCCAAAGCTGATTTTTCTTCAAACTCCTGACCACCTTTATTTGTTAACTTGTTTTATTTTATTCAACAAATTTTAGGGTTTTCCTGCCAGTAATTTTGCGAAAGCTCCCGGTATTTTTGGGCAATTCTCGACCAGTCATAATAACTGTGGATAAATTCGCGGTTTAAATTCCAGATTTGCTCCTCTCCAAGTTTTTCGTAAAGTTCAAGGAGCCTTTTGCCTTTGTCCACTATTTCCCTTACCCCTTCAGCAGTACGCAGTTTACTCAAGATAAAGGTATCTAAGCTTAAATTAAATCCCTTTTTCTTTAAAAATGCGGTGTAATTGGTAATTATCGAAGCCATACCTCCTTCTCCGTCCACCAGAGGCAGCGCACCCGCTGCAATCCCTTCCACCGCAACCATGCCAAAAGCCTCCTTCACCAATGAAGGAACTACCAAAAGCTTTGCTCGCTGAATTACTGCTGCTAATTCCGGGTGAAAAATCTGCCCGGTAAATACCACTCTATCGCCTGTCAGGTTTTGGCGTGCTAACTTTAAGTATTGCTCTTTTTCGCTCTTCGTAAGCTCTTCATAAAACATTTTCCCGGGATTGGGATAACCTTCTTCGCCGTAATTTAAAATTTCCGCTACCAAATCCTCCCGGTTTTCTCTTAAAAAATAAACCAATGCCTCCACTACCTCCCGGTAGAGTCCGTGGCCCACAAAAGCAGCATTAACCTTTTCTTCCAAAAGATACGGTAGGGCCAGGGCTAAAAGCTGGGGTCCTTTGGCATATAAATGTTTTCCCAAAAATAAGATTAAATTTCGTCCCCTACTTACCTTATTTAGCTTTTCCCCGGCGTGTTGGTCTGTCAGGGAATAGTCATAATTTTTGCGGATAAAATCTATATATTTCAACAGCTCATTTAGCGATCTTACCTGACTTAACCCATGATAAAAGCTTTCTTCGGTTTCCTTACTTCTTCCATTACCTTTAATTTGTAACAGATTTACTGCTGCAAGTTCACCAAAAAGTTTCCCGTCTACTCCTGGAGTAATCTCTGTAATTTTTTCCGGAAAGTCAAGGTACGGTTTTAATCTCCGGGTTAGTTCATTGCTTAACGTAATAACTTTGTAAGCTCCTTTAATTCCTTCCAGTGCATAAAAATGGTAGCGTTCATCCCGTTCAATGGTATAGCTAATGTCACTTCCATGAACGGTTATGCTGTAAGGTATACCAAGCTGTTTCACAATATAGGGATTAATTATTAAATGCTGGGCAAAAACAAATTGAATATTGTGGTTTGCGCTAATTATTTTTAGTGAAGTCACCATTTCATTAATATACCGCTCTAATTCTTCAATTGAGAGCTCGGTAAAAGTTTTTACCTTAAATCCCGGGTAATCATCATAAACAAAAACCGGTAAAATACTGGTTTTAGGATTATATAAAATTACTTTTCCCCCGGGATTATGATAATAAGGCACGAGTTTTCCGGTATCCGGCTCAACTATAATGGCATCCCGGATAAAGGAATACTTTTCAGGGTTTCTTTCCTGACACACCAATACGGTTTTTAGATCTTTTTCAGCAAAGTTAGAGGCCAAGTTTCGTACCAAGAGATTACTTCCACTCCCGGAAAGAAAGTAACCGTGAAGAAGGAGTAATTCCTGCACAAAACTTCACCTCTCTTTTTTTAAATTTAGAAGCTTAAATTATCAAAAACCATCATCAATAAAAACCCAAAAATAACCCCAAAAGTAGCCAGACTTTCACCGCCTTTAGCATGGGTTTCGGGAATTATTTCATCGGAAATTACGTAAATCATTGCTCCTGCGGCCAAGCTTAACGCAAAGGGTAAAATGCTCCCTGAAAGACTGCCAAGAAAAGCCCCTATTACTCCTCCTACTGGTTCGGCAAGCCCGGTTAAAAAAGTAATCCCAATTATTTTCCAGGTGGAAAAGGAAAAACCGACAAGACTTACCGCCACCGATAACCCTTCCGGAATGTTTTGAAGACCAATTCCTAAAGCTAAACTTAAGGCTTTGGTGATATCCTTTTCTAAAAAGCCAATACCTACTGCCATCCCTTCGGGAAAGTTATGAATGGTGATTGCCAAGATAAATAACCATATCTTATTTAAATCACTCTTTGGACCCTCAGTTCCAGAAGCCGGATGGAAGTGCGGGATTAATCGGTCCAAAAAATAAACAAACAAGGAACCGGTTAAAAAGCCTAAAGCTGTTAAAAAAATTCCACCGGTCTCTAAAGCCGGCAGTAAAAGACTAAAAAAAGATGCAGCAAGCATAATACCGGCAGCAAAGCCTAAAAGTACGCCTATCGTGCTTTTCGGAAACTCTTTTTTAAAAAGTAGTAAAAAAGAACCAAGCCCGGTAGCAAGGCCAGTTAAAAGAGAAGCTAAAAACGACGCCATAAACTTCCTCCGAAAGTTTTAATTTAAGCAATTTACCGGGAATATTTTACCATTTATTGAGTATTTTTTTCTATAATTCGACACTTTTTATCAGAAGCTTAATTTATAATTTGGGACAGGTAACAGGCTTGGGAATTGAATACTAAGAAAACCATAAAATAATTGGCACTTGCGGCTTTGTCTAAAAGAGTAAAGCCTTCCGCTTAATGCAGAAGGCTTACATTTTCATCCGGGCAATTCTATCTTTTTTATATTCGTTAAGTACCCGGGACACCTTATCCCATTCAGCGGCTCGTTTGTCCAAAAATTCCGCCGTAGCTCCCGTTAAAACTTCGTCTGCTCCTTCGTGGGTTGGGTGAGCATTACTTTCGGCAACGATATCTCTTAAGGCCTGAGGAACATCAATAATTGGACAGGGAGCAAAGTAATTTTCCGAGAAGGGCTGGCGTTTCTGATAAGCTGTAAACAGCGGATTCTTTAAAACTTCTTTTAAAGATTTCTCATTAATATTATCTACAGCAAAATGAACAAAAGCGCAGGGCTCTACCTCACCTTTAGCATTAATGTGGAAATAACTTCTACCCCCGGCAATACAACCATGGGTAATATGGCCGTCATTCCAGAAATCGGCAATCATGATTGGTTTGGTAATCCGCAAAACCGGGATTCTCTGGGCTAAATAAAGTCGCTCTTCGGGGGTCAGCATCAAGGAAGTATCGGGATTTTTACCTACCGGTACATAATGGAAAGACCAGATGTACTTAACTCCTTTTTCAACCAGGAAATCGATAAACTCATCGGATGTAAGCTCCAGGTAATTTTCCCGGGTTACCGTTACCGAAGCTCCAAAATATACTCCCCGTTCGCGCAGTAAATCCATAGCCCGGGTAATCTTGGCAAATACCCCTTTGCCCCGCCGGGCATCGGTCCGCTCTTCAAACCCTTCAATACTGATAGCCGGAGAGAAGTTACCAACTTTTGCTATTTTATCGGCCATCTTTTCGTCAATTAAAGTTCCGTTGGTATAGGCCATAAACGCCATATCGTTATGTTTTTCAAAGAGTTCAAAGAGGCGCTCGTACATTAAAGGTTCGCCACCGGATAAAACAATAAAGTAAATTCCCAGCTCTTTGGCTTCATTAAATAACCGATCCAACCGTTCAAAGGAAAGCTCCGGACCTTTTTGATATTTTCCTGCCCAGCAGCCGGTACAGCCAAGATTGCACCGTGAAGTCGGATCCACCAGGATGGTAAAGGGAACGTGAACACCGGTCTCAGCTTTATACTGCTTTTGCCTGGGAATCCCAAACAATACCCCATTTATAATGGTATTATAAGCAAGCTTGGATATGATTTGGGGATTTGTTTCAGCAAAAAACCGGCGAAACTGTTCTTTAACCGCAGGGTATTTTTCATAGCTCTCTATAAGGTAGTTAATATAAGCTTTATGGTTTTCTTCCCGGGCAATTTTGTGTAAAAGTTTTAAAATATTTAAGATATTTTTTTCCGGGTCTTTCTCTAAGTATTTAAGAAGCTCATTTAAAAGTTTTTCTGCTACAAACTTTTTAGCAAACTCCACATTAACCTTAAGCGCCATACCCCCACCTCCGAAATTAATTTTATACCCAAAAATCCAAAATTTCCTTGAAAAAAATTTAGGTTCTCACCTCCCGGTGAAAAGCTTCAAGGAGCAAAAGCAGCGCCTTTGCCTCTTCTAAAGCTAAGTTTTCAATACAAGCAGTAAATTTGCCGAGACTCTTTTTGATCTTTCCAATTTCTTTCTGTCCCCGTTCGTTTATGTGTAAAAGCCCCAATATAAAGCCCGGAAGCTGTTTTAATTGAAATTCAACAGGTTTCTGCGGCCAGATCTGCGGAAAACGGGCAAGTTCCTTAATATTTACTTTATGCAGCACAACCGTTAAATATGCCAAAAAAGTGGAACAGTAGACAAAAGGAGTATTTTCTGAAGCCAGCTCTTCCTTCATTTTCTTTAAAACACCGGAAAGACTCTTGGTTTTAACTTCGCGAATCTTTCTTAAAAGCTCCTCTTCTATATCTTTAGGTACCATTTTTTGTTTTATTTTGGGAATAAAGCCCACCGCTGAGCGTCCCGGTGCGGACTTACCCTTTTCCAAAAGATACTCCCTGATTACCAGTCCTTCCTTCTCTAAAGCCCTTAACATATCGTACGCGGTCCAGCGGCTAACCTTCATCTCTTCCGCTAAAATTTGATACGATACCGGAAATTTTAGCTTATCGTAAAGCTCTCTTAATTTGGCTAAAAACTGTTCCTTGCGTTTTGTAAGACCCAATTTTATACCCCCAAAAAACCAAAATTTTAATTATATTTTATACTCTATTTTAGGAAATATGCAAGATAGTGTTATTGTGTTTTAGTCTTAATTTCTGTTTAACATTGATTTTTCACAACTTAAATATTTCTTTAATTACCTCTTCAAGCATTCAATAATTATTTGCTATTTCTTTAATACTATTTCCCTTCTCATGCTCTCTTTTAATTGCAACAACTAAATTTTGATACACTTCAGGATGTAAAAGTTCTAAATGTACTGGATATTCAGTTTTATTTATTTTTTCTCCGCAATATTTACAGTTCATTTTTTTAGCCATTTTTACTACAACCCCTGCCCTATGTCTAAAATCACCTAAACCCTTATTCCACCTTATAATTAGTGATAAGCAATTCCTTTATTAATCCTCTACCTCGCCCATCTGAGTTTATCGATCTTCTTGCCATAACCCGATAAATATTAAAATCTTTATATAAATCATCAAAAAAATTATCATTTGGGTCTTCATTCTTGGGGTCAGAATTACTTAAAAGAAGAAAAGCACCTAATTCGTTCATTTGGGCATAAAACCGGGCAAGTTCAATTTGGTCTTTATCTGTAAAATCACTTTTACTATATGATGTAAAATTAGAAGTTTTATTTAACGGACGGTATGGGGGGTCAAAATAGACAAAACTATCTTTTGAAATATACTTAGCACTTTCCCGATAATCACCAGCAAAAATTTGAACCTTTTGTAATAGTGAACTTACCAAGTAAAGATTTCTTTCATCACAGATAGTTGGATTTTTATAATCACCATAAGGAACATTAAATTTGCCTTCTTTATTAACCCTGTAAAGCCCATTAAAACAAGTGCGATTAAGAAAAATAAACTTAGCAGCTCTTTCAATATCTATGTGGTCTATACTACTAACTTTAGAATTATACTCATCTCTTATCTCGTAATACATTTTTTTTCTATTATCATTGTCTAAATTATAATATTTCTAATGATTTTAAATAATACACCAATTCATCAACATTAAATTTAATTACCTTATAAGCATTTATCAAATCAACATTTATATCAAAAATATACGCTTCCTCGATATTAAATTTTTGTAAAATATTAAATAATACAGCTCCACCACCCACAAAAGGTTCGATATAACGCTTTATTTCCCCTTGAAGTAGTTTAAGAGGATAATATCTTTCTAAGGTGTTAAGTAATTGTCCTTTTCCTCCAGCCCATTTCACAAAGGGTCTTGCATATTCGGTTATTAAAAAATTTTTTGCAATTACCAAAACTAAATCTCCCCTTTTGTGTTTAGGAAAATGGTTTCTAACAACATTTTAGCCTAAATAAGACTAACTTAGCTATAAAAATTTTCACTCCACCGCTTCAATATTGCACAGCACGTCATAAAAAGGCACTCCATCCCCCATATCCGGACGGACCTGGGGTGTTAAAACATTTACCCCGCCGCCGTCTATTCCCCAGCTCCCTTCTTCAATCACCACCGTATCCGGCCGCACCCGGTCGGATACTTTCACCAAACCTGTAATTTCACCGGTAACGGTCTTTACCCGTACTTCTGCTAAATTATCAAGATTATGGCGGGTAGCGGTAGAAGGATGAATGACCACCCGCGGTTTTGTTCCCCACTCCGCCGATTCCAGGTTATGAAATTGCGAATGTAAATAATCTTTAGGATGGACTGTCAAAAGCCGGTAAGGAAATTTCTTGGCGGTTAGCGAATCATAAGCCTGATAAAGCCCCGGTCCTTTCCCGGCCATTAACTCAATTTTTCCAGAAGGAGTTAAAAACTTCCCGTCACTAAAAGTAAACGGCGCCAGGGGGTGGCGGACATAACCTTTTTCTCTTAACACCTCAAAGGTAATCCCTAAAGGTTTTAGCGGTTCTAAAGCTTCTATGATAAATTCCCGGGCTGTTTTTGGTTCAAAGTTTTTAAGGCCAATTTTCTTAGCCAATTCATTCCAAAACTCCACTTCCGTAAGCATACCATTGGGCGGAGTAACTATTTTGGGCAAATAGCTTAAATAATAATGCCAGGAGCTAAATACAATATCCTCTTCCTCAAAGACCGAGGTAGCAGGGATTATCAAGTCCGAAGCATAAGCGGTATCGGTTAAGAAAAAGTCTACGGTAACTTTAAAGGGAACATTATAAAAGGCCTCTTTCATCCTCTTGGTATCCGGCGCCTGGTTCAAGGGATTGGAGCGGGTTACAAAAATAAGCTTGATAGGTGGTTCTGCCGCAAGAATCGAATTGGCCATTACCGGCCAGGGAAAGTACCTCTCCCGCACTTTTTCTTCAGCCTTTACAATGCTACCAAAATAAGGTTTCCAGAGAGGATGGGCATAGTTAGGTCCACCGCCTTTAATCCCCACATTACCGGTAATCGCTAAAAGGGCATTTATCGCCCGCACGGTGTTACCGCCGTTTTGGTAGCGCTGAAGTCCATAGCCGTACAAAACGGCAATCGGCTTTTTAAAAGCAAAAAGTTTTGCAAGATAAGCTAAATCGTCTTCACTTATTCCGGTTTCTTTTAAAACTTTTTCTACCGTTATTTCTTCGGTAAGCCTTGAAAACTCTTCAAAATTTATAACCTTTTCTTTAACAAAAGCTTTGTCGTAGAGCCCTTCACTTATTAAAAGACGGGCTATTCCCAAAGCCAAAAGGCCATCGGTTCCCGGTTTTAGAGAAATATGCCTTCCAATTGCTACCTTTATTTTAAGGGGATTTATCGCCACAATCTCTGCCCCGGCTTCTTTTGCCTCCTTTAAAAATGGCAGTAGATGCAAGTTCGTAGTATCCGGATCCCGCCCCCAGAGAATAATAGCCTTGCTGTTTATCAAATCGTGGTACTCACCTAAAGTCGGAGCTCCAAAATCTCTTTGCATTGCCTCATAGCCGCTACCCCAGCAAAGGCTGCCGGAAGGGTGGGTAACTCCCCCCAGGCAATTAAAGAAGCGTTCATCTAAGCGCTTTAAATAACCTCCGGAACCATGGTCGTATAAATGTAAAATCGAAAGGGTTTCCCCTTTTGCATATAACTCACCGATTTTTTCCGTTAAAATAGCAAAAGCTTTTTCCCAGGAAATTTTCCGAAAACTACCCTTTTCTTTTAAAAGGGGCTGGGTTAAACGGTCCGGAGAATAGGTCCTCTCAATTACTTTTTTAAATTTTGGGCAAAGAAAGCCCCGGGTTAAAGGATGGTTTTTGTCCCCCAAAGCTTTTACCACCCGACCATCTTCTACCGTTACCTCAACCCGGCAGGAATCATAGCAGTTTAAGGTACAGGTTGTGGAAAATTTCATTTATATGCCCCCTTATTGTTCTGAAATTGGAGTTTTAAATAACCTTTAAATAATTTAAAAAATACATCCATCCCAAAAGAGTAAATAAAGATAAAAAAGTAGAAATAAATACTCCTTGAGCTCCTTTGACCGCGTCACCGCCGTATTTATTGGCAAAAATAGCAGTATTGGCCGCCGCTGGCATTGCTGCTAAGATTACAGGAATTGCAAGCATTACCCCTCTATTTCCAGTAAAAAATAATATTCCAAAAGTTAAAGCGGGAATTACTACTAACCTAATAATAGCCAGTATCCAAAGTTTAAAATCGGTTAAAATTTCCTTAAAGGACAGTTCCCCTAAAATCGAACCCACCAAAATCATTGAGAGAGGCATGGTTACCTCGCCAATCTCTTTTAAAGCTTGTCCCAAAAATAAGGGCAATTTTACTGAAAAATAAAAGAACGAAAACCCTATAGCCACCGCTATAATTCCTGGATTGATAAACATCTTTTTTATCTCTTCCCGGCTAAAAATGGTTTTAATACTCTCTCCCTTTAATAAAGCAATCCCTACGGTCCAGTTAAAAACTTGAAAACCGATATTATAAAGGGCAGCCTGAAAAACACCAATTTTTCCGTAAATGGCATGTAAAAGAGGATATCCCATAAAGCCAACGTTGGAAAAAATAAGGATAAACTTGTAAACCCCGGCAATTTCCCGGGATAAACGGAAAAATTTCACCACTACTTCGGCAAAAATGGTAACAAGAAAGTAATAAGAAAAAGAGATAACTAAAAGCAGTAAACTATCCAGTAAAAGCTTTTTACTGAAAGGAAACTGCATTGCAGAAACAATCAGGCTCGGCAGGGTAATAAAAACAACTAAGTCGCCAAAAGCCGCGTCTGTATTTTCACTAAAAAATCGCTTCTTTTTAAGAATAAACCCTAAAAGCAAATAAACTCCAAAAACCAGTATCTGATTGAATACTGCTTCCATTCCTTGCCTCCATTTTTTGTTTTTATATCATATATCTTAACAAAATCTCTTTTAAAAAGTCAGCAAAAAAGTTAAGATATGATTGTATACAACTATAATTATGCTAAAAGGAGGGTATGAAGTGAATTTAGACAGTTACATTGAAAGCCTGAAGGCAGATATTGTTCGCACCACTCAAGAATGGATAAAAATTAAAAGCGTGGAAGGAGAACCAAAGCCCGGAATGCCCTTTGGCGAAGGTGTAAACCAGGCTCTCTTAAAGGCTCTCGCTGACTCCGCCAAAATGGGATTTACGACAAAAAATGTGGACGGCTATGCCGGCTATGCTGAATACGGTCAGGGGAAGGAGTTAGTAGGTATCCTCGTCCACTTAGATGTGGTGCCCGAAGGAGACGGCTGGAGCTATGACCCTTACGGTGGTGTCATTGTCAATAACCGGATTTACGGCCGGGGTACGGTAGATAACAAAGGCCCGGCGGTTGCCTGCCTTTATGCCCTAAAAGCAATAAAGGATTTAAACCTTCCGGTCTCCAAACGAGTACGGATTATTTACGGTTTAAACGAAGAATCCGGATGGGCCTGCATGGATTACTACCGGGAACATGAAGAAATTCCCCAGCTTGGTTTTGCCCCGGATGCCGAATTTCCCATCATTTATGCCGAAAAAGGGATTTTGACTTTAAAACTTGCCCGGGAGTTTTCTAACCTAAAAAACGGCGAGTTAGTGTTAAAATCCTTTAAGGGCGGTCTTCGGGCCAACATGGTGCCGGATTTTGCCGTAGCGGTTTTAGAAGGAAGTGAAAAAGCTCTAAAAACCGCTTCCGATGCTCTGGAAAATTATAAAAAGGAAAAAGGTTTTAAGATGGAAGCGGTAATTGAAGGCAACACCCTTACCATTAAATCCTACGGCATTTCGGCGCACGGTAGCCTTCCGGAAAAGGGTAAAAACGCCATAGCCCAGCTTTTAGTATTTTTGACCACTCTGCCTCTGCCCGGGGACGATATTTCCGCCTACTTAAATTTCTTAGCTGAAAAAATAGGTTTAACTTATAACGGAGAAAATATTGGGTTAAAACTCTCGGATAACGTTTCAGGTAATCTTACCCTCAACCTCGGCGTCTTAGAGCTTACCGAAAAAGAAGCTTACGCTGCTTTAAATATTCGCTACCCGGTTACCTATAAAAAAGAAGATCTCTTAAAAATCTTAGAAGAGAAAATTTCCGGTACCGGCATTTACTTAAAAGATATCTCCGATATGGCTCCCTTATACGTACCCGAAGACCATTTCTTGGTGCAGAAACTTAAAAAAGTTTATGAAGAAAAAACCGGCGAGCCCGCCCGGTTAATCGCCATTGGCGGCGGCACTTATGCCCGGGCTATTCCCAACGCCGTTGCTTTTGGTCCTCTATTCCCGGGCATGGAAGAACTTGCCCACCAAAAAGACGAGTATATCGATATCGACCATTTAATTCAGATAACCAAGATATATGCCGCAGCGATTTATGAATTAATTAAGTAGCAAAAAGCCCTGAAGCTTTTAGCTTCAGGGCTTTTAATTCTTTAATTTTCAACAGCTACTTCTGGTTGATGCGGCTTACTTAAAATATTCAGCCACTTGATAATTGAGCTTACCATAACGATAATCGCTAAAGACAACATTATTGCTACTAAAACTGCTGGTACCATTTGCCCCTGCGGGAGATAAACTTTGGTAAGATTTATAATACCAGCATCCATTACCGTGACAAAAAGGAAGGTCATTGGTAAGAAAGTAGTCAGCGCATAAATCCGCTTTTGACTCTTCTGTAATATCATTGAAGTTCCAATAGCTAACGCTAAAACCCCAATAGTTTGGTTGGCTACCCCAAACACCGGCCAGATAGTTTTAATATCTCCACCATAAATTAGATAACCCCAGGCAAAGGAAACAAAGGCACTTAAAACTACAGCTAAAACAGTTGATTTACTTTCTTTAATTGGCTCATAAATCATTCCCAGTAAGTCTTGAGCAATATACCTTGCTACCCGGGTACCAGCGTCAATGGTAGTTAAGATAAACAGAGCCTCAAACATGATGGCAAATTGATACCAGTAAGCCATTAAGTGTTTTAAACCCGGGATACTTGCAAAAATGTTGGCCATCCCAACCGCCAGGGATACAGCTCCACCGGGCCGTCCTGCAACATCCTCACCTACAAGTTTAGAAAGTTCTGGTAAGTGAACTACCGGCATATTCAACGTTTTAAAAATTTCCGGCTTGGTGTTGATGGCAAAGTAATCACCCGGCATTAAAGTAGTAGCAGCAATTAAGGCCATTAAAGCCACAAAAGCTTCCGTTAACATGGCACCATAGCCGACAATTTTAATATCTTTCTCGTTTGCTATCATTTTCGGCGTAGTTCCGGAACTGACCAAAGCATGGAAACCGGAAATAGCTCCACAGGCTATGGTGATAGAAATAAACGGCCATACTTTGCCACCAATTATCGGACCGCCGCCATGGATAAATTTCGTAAATGCCGGCATTTGAATTTGGGGATTAACTATTATAATTCCCAATGCCAGTGCCAAAATCGTTCCGATTTTCATGTAGGAGCTTAAATAATCCCGCGGTGCTAATAAAAGCCATACCGGCAAAGCTGCTGCTAAAAAGCCATAGGCCGGAAGTAAAATTTCCAGTGTTTTATCCGATAAAGTCAGGTACGGAGCTAAGAACGAATTTTTGACATACGGTCCAAGGAATACCGCTAAAAGAACCAAGATAACGCCAATAAGGGATGCTTCACCAATTTTTCCGGGACGAATCTTATGCATATAAAGACCAATAAATATTGCTATGGGAATGGTCATGGCAATGGTAAAGACACCCCAGGGGTTTTTAAATAACGCATTAACTACCACCAGGCCCAAACCGGCCATAGTTAAAATAATGAGGAAAAATACCGCAATACCGGTTGCAACCCCTGCTACAGGGCCCACTTCCTTTTTGGCAATTTCCGACAAACTTTTGCCACCGTGGCGAATGGAGGCAAATAAGACCACCATGTCATGCACGGCACCAGCTAAAACCGATCCAATTAAAATCCAGAGGGTTCCCGGAAGATAACCAAACTGCGCCGCTAAAACCGGACCCACCAGCGGTCCTGCTCCGGCAATTGCCGCAAAATGGTGACCAAAGGCAACCCATTTGTTCATCGGCACATAATCTTTACCGTCGTTGTATTTTTCAGCAGGAGTTTTCCGCATTTCATCCAAGGTTAAAACCTTAGCCGCCAGAAAACTCCCGTAAAACCGGTAAGCTAAAACTAAAATAAGGGCTGCCCCAATGATAAGTTCTAAGGCACTCACAAAACTCACCCCTTCAAATAATAATTATTATTCCCTAACCTAATTTAAGGGACAACCCTTACCTTTGCATATAATTTTGTAATATAATGTTGAATTTTTGCAATAACTGTCGAAAACTTTGTAATATTTGTTTTATATGTTTAACCCAATTTTTTCTTTAAAGCTTTTCAGAAAAGTCCTGCCTACCGGCACCTCACTGGCTCCATCATCTCCCATTCTTAAAATCAATCCCCCACCAAAAAGCGGAATAATTTCTTTTATCTGCTCAAAGTTTACCAAAAAGCTCTTATGAACTTTTACAAAATTTTTTTCGCCGAGCATATCCTCTAATTCCGAAAGAGAATGCCGGCACATGACCCACTTATTTTTTAACCTTAGCCGGGCATATCTCCCCTGAGCTTCAACGAAATATATTTCCTCTCTTTTGAGCGGTAAAATTTTATCCGCAGTCTGAATAAACACTTTTTGCTGTGGAGCAATGGCTTGGATACTCTGCCACATCTTCTGTTTGTATATCTCTTTATCTCTTAACTTTTCCTCAATTTTTTCCAAAGTCAGCTTTACCCTTTCTGCAGAAAAAGGTTTTAATAGATAATCCAAGGCATTTAATTCAAAGGCTTTTACCGCATATTGGTCGTAAGCAGTGGCAAAAACAATTAACGGGGGATCTTTTTCCTTTAAAAGCTCCAAGGCTACGTCTAAACCGTTTAAACCGTACATTTCAATATCCAAAAAAACCACATCCGGTTTTCGGTCCCTTAAAACCTCAAAAAGCTCTTCACCCGAATCTGCTTCCCCGATAACTTCAACCCTTTCAGTTTCTTCCAATAAATACTTTAGTTCTTCCCGGGCTAAAGGTTCATCATCCACCACAACCGCTGTGATCATCTTAAAGCCTCCTTGCTTAAAAGAGGAATTATTAACCTGGATATCGTGCCCCCATCTTCCCTGGAATATAAGTAAAATTGCCCTTCTTCCCGGAAAAGATTCCTTAATCTTTCTTTTAGATTGGAAAGTCCAACTCCAACTTTTACGTCCCCCCTAAGACCAACACCATTATCCACTATCTCAATTACCGCTTTGTTATCCTGAAGTTTGGCATTTATTTGAACTAATCCACCCTTTTTGGGCAAAATGCCGTGCTTGACAGCATTCTCTACCAACGTTTCCACGGCAAAGGGAGGAACCATAACTTCTTTTACTTTATCATCTATATTTAAATTTACCTGTAACTTATCAGAAAATCGTGCTTTTTCAAAGGTGAGATACAATTCCACATTTTTTAATTCTTCCGCCAAGGGTATTAAAGGCTCCCATTCCCTTAAATTCCGCCGGAAATATTCGCTAAGCTTTATTATCAACTCCCGGGCCTGATCGGGATTTTTTCGGCAAAGAGCTACTATGGTATTTAGAGAATTAAACAAAAAGTGAGGATTGATTTGAGCTTGCAGGGCTTTTAATTCAGCCCTGGCCAAAAGCTTTGCCTGATGTTCCAGCATTGATAATTCCAGCTGGGTGGAAATTAAACGGGATAATCCTTCAATAAAAATAATGGTAAACTCACCAATTTTATCCGGTTTATTGTAATAAAGCTTTAATGCCCCCACCACTTCGTTTCTAATAAATAAAGGAGCTATCACTGCCGACGCCAATTTACAATTGGAATTGCTGCAGCCTATAGCCTCCTTATTTAAAACTACGGTTAGTTCCCCGTTATTTAAAGCTTTAGCGGTAGCAGCTGTTTTTATTGGTGTGCCGCTTAAATGGTGATCTTCGCCACTGCCGACATGAGCTAATATAATGTTTTTATCGGTAAGGGCAACAGCATCAGCATCGGTTTTACTTAAAATAATTTGAGCAACCTTAAAAGCCGTTTCCTCATTTAAACCTTCCCTTAAAATTGGTAAGGTTTCGTTAGCAATATTTAAAGCCTTTTCCGCATAAACCGCTCCTATATGCTCTTTTTCTTTCACCGTGCTTTCTAATATTAAAAGAAAAACCCCTATACCTATACCGTTTACCAAAATCATTGGCAGTCCAATTACTTTTACTAAACTAAGGGCATCTTCAAAGGGCCGGGCTAAAAGTAAAATAATAATCATTTGTAACGTTTCGATAAACATACCGGTTAAAATACCAAAAACTACATTAAACCTTTTTTCCGGAAAACGCCGGGCCAAGACCCCGGCAATTAATCCCTCAACGGTTGTAGATATGCCACAAGCCACTGCCGTAAAACCACCCAGCCAGGCCCGGTGCACTCCGGCAATTAAACCTGCCAGCAAACCTGCGGCAGGCCCTCCAATTATACCGGCAATAGCAGGCCCTACTACTCTGGAGTTAGCAATAGCCCCTTTAATCGGTATCCCCCAGTAAGTCCCGATAATTCCAAAAAGTCCAAACCCCAAAATTAGACCCAACTTTTGGCGAATGGTTAATTCCTGTTGGAGAATATTGCGAAAAAGTCTGGTTTTGGAAACAAAAAAGGCTAAAGTAATGATGACGCTTAACCTTTCAATTAAATTTATAAACAATTCATTCATGTTCTCACCCTCTAAATAAAACCTCTAAATAAAAATGAGGCGGCATCCTACCACCTCGTTTTTAAAATTGTTTTATGCTTCTTTTTTCTTAAAAGTATTGCTTTCACCGCACTGAGGACATTTTCTCGGTTTACACCGGGTTTCTTTTTCATAACCGCACTTTTCACATACAAAGACTGCCATTTGAGAACCCTCCATTTAATTTTATTTAATAACTATTACTATTATAGCAAATCTATTTTTCTTGAAAAGAGTATTTTCATTAATCCTTTAAAAAAGGATTATGCTCCTTTTCATACCCTACGGTAGTCTCCGGGCCGTGTCCTGGAAGCACCCGGGTATCTTCGGGCAGGGTAAAAATTTTCTCCCGGATGGATTTTAATAACTTTTCCCAGGAACCACCGGGAAAATCTACCCGACCTACCGAACCAAAAAACAAGGTATCCCCGGAAAAGAGGACATCACAGCCGTATATACAAATGCTCCCCAAAGTATGTCCGGGGGTATGGAGTACCTTAAGCTTTTCTCCACCAAAAATTATTTCATCACCGTCCACTACTTCCTGGTCTGCCGGCGCCAGCTTCACCGCTCCTCCTAAAAAGCCCGATAAATTCTTGCTGGGATCAAGAAGCATCGGGGCATCTTTGGGATGGATTAAAACTTTCGCACCGGTTTTGTTGCGCACCTCATCCACTGCCGCTATGTGATCGCCATGACCGTGGGTTAAAACGATATATTTTAGTTTTAAGCCATTCTGATCGATAAATCTCAGGATCTTATCTCCATCACCGCCGGGGTCAATTGCCACAGCCTCGCCCGTCTTCTCGCACCACGCTATATGACAGTTAGCAGCAATTACCCCCACCGTTAAAGTTTTTATCTGCACCCTTTTCACCTCACCCAATTAACTTTCCACAATAACCGTAACAGGACCATCGTTAATTATTTCCACTTCCATCGTCGCCTGAAAAATCCCGCTTTTTACCGAAACCTCTTGTTCTTTTAGTATATCTAAAAATCTTTCAAATACCTCCCGGGCAGCCTCCGGTGGGGCTGCCTCGGTAAAGCTTGGGCGGCGTCCTTTACGGGTATCACCGTAAACGGTAAAATTCGAAACGACTAAAATCTCGCCTCCTACATCTTTGACACTGTAATTAAATTTTCCCTTTTCATCTTCAAAAATACGTAAATTTACTAACTTTTCCGCAAGATACCGGCACACTCTCTCCCCATCCCCCTGTCGTATCCCAACCAAAGCAACCAGGCCTGGTCCTATCTCGGAAACAACCTGTCCGTCAACGGTAACTTTCCCACGTTTAACCCTTTGCACTACTGCCCGCATATAACCCTCCTATTTATTTACCCGATAAACTTCGGTGACCCCTCTAACCTTTTCTAATTTATCGGTAATTTGTTTTAATTGATTGATATTTTTTACCTCCAGAGCCAAATCCACCACAGCTCCACCATTTTTGGTACTCCGACCGGATACATAATTGGCACTAATTTTTTGTTCGGCCAATACCCCCAAGATGTCATTTAAAAAACCGGCCCGGTCATGACCGCGAATTTCCAGACGGACTGTAAAGGGAAGTTCAATAGCCCCTTCCCAGTTCACTTCTACCAAACGCTCCGGTTCGTGGCGCCGAAAATATTCAACGTTCCGGCAGTTAGTATGATGCACCGAAACGCCCCGTCCGCGGGTTACATAGCCAACAATAGGGTCCCCCGGTACGGGCATACAGCACTGGGCAAGGCGAACCATTAAATCCGCTTCTCCCCGCACCACTAAGCCCCGGGTTGGCTTATTAAGGGTAGCTTTGCTTTCCTTTATTACCCTTTCTTCAATACTTTTTTCAGTCCTGGGAAGGCCTTCACGAATTTTATTAAGAACGGTATTGGGAGTTACAGTTCCATCGCCAACAGCAGCAAATAAATCTTCCAGAGAATGAAAATTTAATTTTTTAACTACTTCGGATATTTTTTCTAAAGAATACTCTTCGGGGTTTAAGCCCAGTTTCTTAATTTCTTTTTCAATTAACTCCCGGCCTCTAAGGGCCAGCTCTTCCCTCTGGGTCTTTTTGAAATACGATTTAATTTTTCCTTTGGCATGGGAAGTTTTAACTATTTTCAGCCAATCTCTACTTGGAGCGGCTCCCTGCTTGGTAATAATCTCAACAATATCACCATTTTTTAACTGATAATCTAACGGTACCAGCCTGCCGTTTACCTTGGCCCCAACGCACCTATTTCCCACGTCAGTATGAATGCGGTAGGCAAAATCAATCGGCACCGACCCCGCCGGTAACTCAACCACATCGCCCTTGGGAGTAAAAACAAAAACAGAATCGGAAAAAATATCAACTTTAAGGGTTTCCATAAACTCCCGGGCGTCTTTAAGTTCCCGCTGCCACTCGAGGATCTGGCGTAGCCACGATAGCTTTTCGTCAAACTTTTTGTCGCCTTTACCTCCTTCTTTATACCGCCAGTGAGCAGCAATACCGTATTCGGCAGTGCGGTGCATTTCAAAAGTCCGAATCTGGATTTCCAGGGGCTCGCCAAAAGGTCCAATAACGGTAGTATGCAGGGACTGGTACATATTAGACTTCGGCATGGCGATGTAGTCCTTAAAGCGTCCCGGGACCGGAATCCACATGGTATGGATAATACCCAACACCGTATAACAGTCCCGGACACTTTCCACAATCACCCGAACCGCCATGACATCGTAAACTTCGCTAAAATCTTTTTGCTGTTCCCGCATTTTTTGAAAAATGCTGTATAAATGCTTGGGACGTCCTTCAATTTTGGCTTTAATATTATATGACTTTAATTTTTCTTCTAAGATAGAAATAACCTGTTGGATATACTGTTCCCTCTTGGCCCTGGTTTTGGCGATTTTTTCGACAATGTCATAATAATTATCCGGATCTAAATAGCGGAAAGCCAAATCTTCAAGTTCCCACTTAATCCGGTAAATTCCCAGTCTATGGGCCAGGGGAGCAAAAATTTCCAAAGTTTCCCGGGCAATTTCCTTTTGTTTTTCCGGATTGTGATATTTTAAAGTGCGCATATTGTGCAGTCTATCGGCAAGCTTTATTAATATTACCCGGATATCCTTGGCCATGGCCAAAAACATCTTTCTTAAGTTTTCTACCTGCTGCTCTTCTTTATTTTTAAACTCTATCCGGGATAACTTGGTAACTCCATCAACTAAATTGGCAACTTCTTCCCCGAACTCCCGGGCTATATCCTCAATGGTATAAGCCGTATCTTCCACTACATCGTGGAGTAATCCGGCAGCAATTGTCTCATCATCCATCTGCAAACCCGCTAAAATAAATGCAACCGCCAAGGGGTGGGTGATGTAATCTTCCCCGGAAGCCCTCTTTTGCCCGGCATGCGCCTCTGCCGCAAAGTTATAAGCTTTTTTAATTAATTCTTCGTCCATGTTGTTATTATAATTCTTTATTTTTTTTAAAAGAGCTTCCAGCGAAAGCACATCCTCACCCCTTTCTCTTTAAGTTTTTTGTCTTTTATTATAACACATCCGGATAAAAAACCTTAAAATACTCCCGAAGGTTTTGCTCGTATTCCTTGGCCCGGGCATAGGTGCTGGAAATTTCCAGATTTATTTTATCTTGGGGAGGTGGAAACAAAAATACCCATTTTTTACCGTCCTCTTCCCAAATTTTTATTAAGTTTAATTCTGTTAAAACTTTAAGAATGCTAATTAAAAGCAAGTAATCATCTTTCACCCTCATTTCATCACCAAAAGCATTAAAAAACAGCTCTTTCTCAGAAAAAGTAAAGGGATTTCCCGTTAAAAGTTTTTGCCGCAAAGCCATATAAACTTTGGCAATTTTATCCCTCTGGGGTAAAATTCGCACAAGCCGCAGATAAAGTATTTTTAGATCTTCTTTGTTAGCCAAAACTCCCAGACTGCCCGAATAATCCGTAAGCAGCGGAATGGTAACATCTAAAAGAAGCGGCGGAGTTGTAAAAATTATTTGTTCAAAGGTAAAGTTTAATGCTTCCGGCAAATACTGCTCGGAAGTAAGTAATATTCCCGTTTCCCGGTATTTTTTCAGGGCTTTCTCTTTAAAAGTTTCCCTTAGTTCAGGACAGTACGGTAATAAAGTAAAACCATTTTCCCACAGTTCCAGGGCCTGACCGTACATTTCCGCAAGATTAGCTGTAACCACTAACGTTTTCTTTGTTCCCGCAAGTTTTATAAAACTAAACTCCCTTTGGTTTAACTTGTTAATTCTCCGGGCAAAACTTACTTTTTCCGGATGGTTGGCAAACTTATAACAATACGGTTTTGCTAAAAGGGATAACTCTTCTTCAATGGTATTTAACTCTTTTTCCTTTATTTTTTTAACTTTAAAAATACGCCCTTCCCCCGGAGCAATTTCCTTGACATTTAGTTGCAGTTCCGTTTTACCGTTAAACCGATTGGGTTGGGGAATAAACGCTAAATCTACTTCGTTCTGCTGGTAGACAAACTCTAAATAATCCCCTTTAGAAAAAGCAATGGAACTAAAAATTTCCCGGTTAAGCTTTACATTAAACTTTAGGTGATTTCCGTTTTTCCCAACGGCTTGAGCTCCCCTAATTTGGCCACCTTTAATTAAAAAAAGCGGTTCGGGATTTTGTTCTCCAAAGGGAGCAAAAAGCGCAATTTCATCCGAAATCTTTAAATTTAAATCATTTTCACCCACAACCTCTTCCACTTCTATTTTGGGCAGTAAAAGCTCGTCCGGTAAATGTTTTTCGGCATAAGCCAGCAGCGCTTCTTTAAACTCCAAAAAGCGGGATTTTAGGACCCCTACCCCCACCGCCCGCTCGTGGCCACCAAAATGGGTTAGATAATCCTTTACCGCTTTTAAAGCCTCAAACAAGTTAAAACCAAAAACGCTCCGGCCAGAACCTTTACCTTCTTCCCCGTCAAAACTTATTAAAATCACCGGACGGTAATATTTTTCCATGAGCTTCGAAGCAACAATTCCAATTACGCCGGGATGCCAGCCATCTCCACCTATAATGAGAATTTTTTCCCGGTCTAAATCCACTTCCCTTTCAATTGTTTCCACCGCCGCCTTAAAAATTTCCGCTTCGATTCCCTGGCGGTTCTGGTTTTCTTCGGAAAGGCGGTAGGCTAAAGCTAAAGCTCGCTCGTAGTTTTCTTCAATCAACAATTCAAAAGCTAAAGCAGGATCCTTCAAGCGCCCGGCAGCATTTAAACGGGGAGATAATATAAACCCAACATCCCGGGTAGTTATTTCTTCCCGGTTTAATTGAGCTACTTCTTTCAAAGCTTTTAATCCGGGACGCCCGGTAGCAGCAAGCCTTTTTAATCCTTCAATTACAAAAATCCGGTTTTCATCCACAAGGGGTACAATATCTGCTACCGTTCCAACGGTAAAGAGGTCCAAATACTGGTCTAAAATATCCTCTTCCCGCTCCCCCAGAGCCATTCCTAAAGCCAAAACCAGTTTTAAAGCAACACCAACCCCCGCCAAGCCCTTAAAAGGGTAAGGACAATCTTTTTGCTTGGGATTAATTACCGCCTCCGCTACTGGAATTTCTTCCTGGGGCTCGTGGTGGTCGGTTATAACCACCTTTGCCCCCATTTCCCTTACCGTTTTAACTTCATCCACAGCTGTTATCCCACAGTCAACAGAAATGATAAAACTAATCCCCTCTTCTAAAGCTTTCACCAGAGGTGGGAGATGAAGGCCATATCCTTCATCCAAACGATTGGGAATATACCAGTCTACATTAAAGCCCCTTTTTCGCAAAAAGTCGTAAAGAAGGGCGGTGGAAGTAAGGCCATCGGCATCGTAATCCCCGTAAATTAAAAATTTTTCTGTGTTCCGTCCTGAAAGAATTAACTTGACAGCTTTTTCCATATCCTTTAATAAATAGGGGGAATATGTATCATCAATATTTCCCCAGAAAAACCGCCGTACCCCTCGCGGGTGGAAAATACCCCTATTTACCAGCATTTTAGCCGTTAAAGGCTCTATCCTAAAAAAATCCTCCAGATACTTTTCTCCCAAATGCGAAGTTTCAAAAATAAGCCAGTTCTTTTTTTCCATTTAATCCTCCAAAATTTAGTTAATTATTTATACCCAAAATTACTATTCTATGTTAGTATTTTACTATATATTACTTACAAATTTAAATTATTATCTTCAATTTTATTTCAGGAGGGGGAAAGATGCTGGGAACAATTGTAAACTTTATTGCCATCCTTCTTGGCGGAAGTATCGGTGTATTTTTTAAAAAGAGCCTGCCTGAAAACTATAAGGAAATAGTAATGAACATTTTAGCCTTATCAGTAGTAGTCGTTGGTATCCAAATGGCTATCACCTCGAAAAACTTTTTGGTAGTAATTTTAAGCCTGGTACTGGGAGGCCTGGTGGGGGAGTTTTTGGGAATAGAAAAGGGTCTTAACTCTTTAGGTCAAAAACTTGAGAAACGTTTTTCCGAAAGTGGAGGAGACTTTGCCCGGGGCTTTGTTTACGCCACTTTAGTTTTCTGCGTGGGAGCTATGGCGATTATGGGAGCAATTGAAGATGGTTTAAATAATAACCACCAAATTCTCTTTATTAAATCCCTTTTAGACGGTATTTCTTCAATTATATTTGCAGCGACGCTGGGAAAAGGTGTCATTTTTTCCGCTTTTCCAGTACTAATCTATCAAGGAAGTATTTCCCTTTTTGCCGGGCTTATTAAAGGCTTTTTAACGCCGGCAATAGTTAATGAACTCACCGCCACCGGTGGTATACTTATAATCGGGATCGGTACGAACATGTTAAACTTAACCAAGCTAAAAATAGGAAATTACCTCCCGGCACTGATCTTTGTCTTCGTCTTTGAGCCCGCTTTGCGCTTTTTAAGCTAAATAAGGAAGGATGGAAATATGGAAAAGAAAAACCTCGGTTTAACTTATATTTTACTGGTTATAGTTGCAATGCTTTGGGCCAGTGCCTTTGTTGCCGCCCGGGAAGTGGTCAGGGAAGTGCCTCCGGTAGTTGCTGCGACCCTCCGGTTTTTACTAAGCGGCCTAATAATTATGCCCCTTGCTTTATACCGGGAAAAAAACCGGCGTTACGGGTTAAAAAATTACCTGTATCTTGTTATCATGGGATTTACCGGGATTTTTCTCTATAACCTCTTTTTCTTTTTCGGCGTAAAATTCAATCCCGCTTCCGACAGCTCGCTGGTTATTGCCGTCAACCCCATTGTTGTTTCGCTGTTGGCTGCTCTTTTCTTAAAAGAAAAACTTACGTTTGAAAAAATATTAGGACTGATAATTTCTTTCATCGGAGTTTTACTTGTCATTTCGGAAGGTCATCCTTTAACTTACTTTCAAGGACCGCTTGAACCTACCCGCTTTTTACTTTTCGGAGCGGTAATTTCCTGGGCAATTTATTCCGTTATCAGCAAAAAGGTTATGGGAACGGTTTCCCCTTTAGCAACAACTGCTTTTAGTATTTTCTTTGGTGCTATTTTCTTTCTTCCCTGGGGAATCGGGGAAATGCAACACGTTAATATGTTAAAAATATCGTTAAAAAGTTATCTTTTAATCATTCATTTAGCTGTATTCCCTACGGTTCTCGCTTTCTTTTGGTGGAATCTCGGAATAAAAAAAGTAGGTGCTCAAAAATCAGCACTTTTTATTAATTTAATTCCTATCTTTACCTTGATTTTATCTGCCGTTTTTTTGGGAGAAAAAATAACCCTTCCCCGAGTACTGGGAGGGTTACTGGTAATTTTGGGTGTTTTAGAAGGAAGTTACGGCTTTATCTCCCTTCCTGCTAATAAAGAAACCAGTTTATCCAGCTAACTTTTTCTTCGGGAATTTTTAGATTTCCAAGCCCCCGACCCAGGAGGATTTCAGGCTTATTTTCCCCGTGAAAATCACTGCCACCGGATATTAAAAGATTATACTTACCGGCTAATTCCAGGTACAGCCTGGTTTGTTCTTCATTGTGGTAGGTATAATAAGCTTCAATTCCATCCAAACCATAACTTATCAATTCCTCTAAAATTTTTTTTAAGCCCTCGTCATCTTTTTCTAAGTACACCGGATGGGCTAAAAAGGTAAGTCCACCGGCTTTTTTTATAATATTTATAGCTTGTTTAGGGGTTAATTTTTCCTTCGGAACATAAGCCGGACACCCTTTGCCAAGATATTTGCTAAAGGCTTCATCAATTGAAGAAACATACCCCTTTTTTAACAAAACCCGGGCCATGTGGGGCCTACCGACTATATCTCCTCCGGCTTCGGCAATTACTTCTTCCAAAGTAATCTCAAACCCCAGTTCTCGTAATTTGGCTAACATTTTCGGGTTGCGTCGCTCCCTGTTTTCCTTAAGTTTTGTGAGCGCTTCTGCAAAAATCTGGTCGTTCACATCTATACCATAGCCCAAAATATGCATTTCCGTTGGCTCAAAAACCACACTTATTTCCACTCCGGGAATTACTTTAACTCCATACTTTTTTCCAGCCTCTACCGCCTCAATAACTCCGGCAGCAGAATCATGGTCGGTAACAGCCAAAATCTTAAGCCCTTCCTTTTGAGCAAGTTTAACTAAAGCTTCGGGAGTACATGTACCATCGGAAGCAGTAGTATGGGTGTGCAGATCAATCATAAAATCCTCCTTCTTTAAGATATATTACCTTGTTTCGGAAAGCCAAAAACAGCTTAAGGTCCCTGCTTCATTTTTTTAAATTATACTAAAAAACCGTCAAAAAGAAAAAGAGCAGCTCTTTTTAAAAGAACTGCTCCCAACGTATCTTAGCCACCTAAGTAGGCTGCTTTGACCTGCGGGTCTTCCGCCAGCTCCCGGGCAGGGCCAGATAATACAATTTTTCCGGTCTCCAAAACATAGCCTTTATGGGCAATAGATAACGCCATATGAGCGTTTTGCTCCACTAAAAGAATTGTCGTCCCCTGCTCGTTTAACTCTTTAATAATGGCAAAAATTTCTTTAACTAAAAGGGGAGCCAAACCCATAGATGGTTCATCCAACAGCATAAGGCGCGGGGCAGACATCAACGCCCGGCCCATAGCCAGCATTTGCTGCTCACCACCGGAAAGCGAGCCAGCCAGTTGCCCCTTCCTTTCCGCAAGTCTTGGAAACCGCTCAAATACCCGGTTTAATCTACGTTTAAATTCCGCCTTATCCTTTAACAGATACGCCCCCAGTTCTAAATTTTCTAAAACCGACATATTGGCAAAAACCCGCCGGCCTTCAGGCACCTGACTGATTCCCCTTTTGACAATTTCGTGGGCGGCTTTGCCGGTAATATCCTCACCTTCAAAGATTATCTTTCCCGATTTGGGTTTTACCAATCCGCAAATCGTATTTAAGGTAGTACTTTTTCCGGCGCCGTTTGCCCCAATTAAGGTAACTATTTCCCCTTCATTCACGGTAATGGAAATTCCCTTTAAAGCATGAATAGCTCCGTAAAAAACATTTAAATCTTCGATTCTTAATACTTCTTTTCCGCTCACAGTTATGCCCCCTCTCCCAAATATGCTTCAATGACCCGGGGATTGTTCTTAATTTCTTCCGGGGTACCGTGAGCTATATTTATGCCGTAATCCAAAACGTAAATCCGCTCACAGATGTTCATTACAAGGTGCATGTCGTGTTCAATTAAAAGAATAGTCAAGTTAAACTTATCCCGAATAAAGCCAATTAATTCCATAAGCTCGGTAGTTTCCTGCGGGTTCATACCCGCTGCCGGTTCGTCCAAGAGCAGCAAAGAAGGATGTGTTGCCAGCGCCCGGGCAATTTCCAACCGCCGCTGCTCTCCATAAGGCAGGTTTTTGGCTTTTTCTTCCGCTTTATGGGCTAAGTTCATGATTTTTAAAAGCTCATAAGCTTCATCCCGCATTTCTTTTTCTCCCCGGTAGTACTTCCCGAGGCGGAGAATAGCATGAACCATATTATAAGGAGCATGCAAATGCCGGGCAATCAAAACGTTTTCTAAAACCGAAAGCTCGCTAAAAAGGCGAATGTTCTGGAAAGTACGGGTTATGCCTTTGGCTGCAATTTCATACGGCTTTAAACCTACGATACTTTCACCTTTAAAGATGATATCGCCGGTAGTTGGCAGGTAAATCCCCGTTAAAAGGTTAAATACCGTTGTTTTACCAGCACCGTTGGGACCGATTAACCCAACTAAATCCCCTTCATTTAAGGTAAGATTTAAATCCTGAACCGCTTTTAATCCTCCAAAACTAATCCCCAGGCTATGCGTTTGCAGAATGGTTGCCATGACTTACACCCCTCTTCCTCTGCAAAAGCTTAAAGGATAATTCGTGGGTCCCAAGAAGTCCCTGGGGTCTAAACAACATAACCAAGATTAAGATTATCGCATAGATAATAAGCCGTAATTCTGCCAAACTCTGTAAAAAGGTAGAAATTAAAGTTAAGACAATTGCCGCTACCACGGAGCCAGTAATGCTTCCCTGTCCGCCCAAAACCACCATCACTAAAATATCAAAGGATTTTAAGAAGTTAAAAGCGTTGGGTTCAATAAAGGTAATGTAGTGCGCCAGAAGCGCTCCACCAATTCCCGCAAAAAACGAACCCATGGTAAAAGCGATAACTTTATATTTAGTAGTATTGATACCCATCACTTCCGCTGCAATTTCATCTTCACGAACGGAGATACAGGCCCGACCATGACTGGATTGGACAAAATTCTTAATTACCATAACCGTAACCAGCATACAACCAAAGGCCCAGAGCCAGTTGGTCCGCTGTGTTATTCCCATCAGTCCATAAGCACCGCCAAGATAATCGATATTGGTTATTACCCCGCGGATAATTTCCGCAAGTCCCAGAGTAGCTATTGCCAGATAGTCACCTTTTAAACGCAGGGTAGGTATACCAATAATTATACCTCCAATACCGGCAACTATTGCTCCTACTAAAAGGGAGACAATAAAAGGAGCATTAAAGTTTAAAGTCATAATAGCCGAGGCATAAGCACCTAAAGCCATAAACCCCGCATGACCTATAGAAAACTGACCGGTAAAGCCAACCACTAAATTTAAACTGACCGCCAGGATAATGTTTATAGCGATAATAATTAAGTTTAACATGACAAAGGGGCTTAAAATTCCTGCGGAGTACAAAACCTGAACTCCTAACATTAACACTACCAGTAAAACCGTTACAGTGAGATTTTCCTTCGTAAGCCAGTTTTTCAGCATCCGTTTCACCTACACTTTCTCCCGGACGTTTTTACCGAATATGCCGGATGGTTTGACTAACAAGATGATAATTAAAATGACAAAAGCCACCGGATCCCGGTAAAGAGAACTTCCATAGCCGCTTACCAAAGATTCGGTAATCCCCAAAATTAAGCCCCCGGTCATTGCTCCCGGAATAATTCCTATTCCCCCTAAAACCGCAGAAACAAAAGCTTTCAAACCAAACATTATGCCCATTAAAGGAAAGACCTTATTGTAATATACCCCAACCAGCACCCCTGCTGCTGCTGCCAGGGCAGAACCAATCGCAAAGGTGATGGATATTGTCGTATCTACATTTATCCCCATTAAGCGTGCGGCCTGCATATCATAAGAAACCGCCCGCATCGCTTTACCAATTTTGGTATTATGAACAATGTATTGCAATAGAAGCATTAAAATAATGGTAACAACAATAATCAAAATTTCCCGATTGGAGATGGTAACTTTTCCCCCCAACAACGGATAAGAAACTTGTTTAAAAACCTCCGGAAAAGCTCGAGGCTGGGGGCCCAGGAAAAACATGGTGGTATACTCCAAAAGGAGCGAAACACCTATCGCCGTGATTAAAATTACTATCTTGGGAGAATTTCTTAACGGCCGGTAAGCTAACCTTTCGATAATAATCCCCAAAATTGCACAAACAATCATGGAAACAATCAACGCCGGAACAAACGACATTTTTAAAACCGCGGTCGCATAAAGCCCAACAAAAGCACCAAGCATATAAACATCGCCGTGAGCAAAGTTTATGAGTTTTATAATACCGTAAACCATGGTATATCCCAGGGCAATTAAAGCATAAATGCTTCCTACAGATATTCCGTTTATCAACTGCTGGATAAATTCCGTCATTTTGGCCACCCCTAACCTTAAGAGTTCATTTTTTTAGGGGAAGGGACATTCCCTTCCCCCGCAGTGCTCAAATTTATGGATTTACGTATGCCTTATAGGTCTGCTTACCATCTTTATATTCTAAAATAACCAAACCTTTAACAGCATTATGGTTTTCATCCAGGGAAATTTTAGCAGTAACCCCTTCTACATCTTTGGTGGTTTTCAAAGCCTCTTTAATCTTCTCGGGTGTTGCCTCTCCAGCCCGTTTAATAGCATCTACCAGCACCAATACCGTATCGTAACCTACTGCTGCCATAGCATCCGGCTCGCTACCGTATTTTTCCTTATACTTCTTCACAAAGTCCTGAACTTTCGGGTCAGGCATTAACGATGAATAGTGGTTGGTAATGAAGGTATTATTAAGCGCAGCAGCACCGGCAATTTCTACCAATTTCGGAGAGTCCCAACCGTCACCGCCACCCATCGGAACATTGATACCAAGCTCCCGGGCTTGTTTTACAATTTGACCCACTTGCTCATAATAACCCGGCACATAAATAAATTCAGGATTTAAACCTTTAATTTTGGTTAAGACGGAACGGAAATCCTGGTCCTGGGTGGTATAGTTTTCATCGGCTAAAATCTCGCCACCACCAGCTTTAAAAGCCTCCACAAAGAATTTGGCCAAACCAACGGAATAAGGAGCAGTATTATCCTTTAAAACAGCAACTTTCTTAAGTTTTAAGTCGTTCAACACAAACTTTGCCATGGCAGTTCCCTGGAAGGGGTCAATGAAGCAAGTCCGGAAAATGTATTCCCGCACTTTGCCGGTCTTGGGATCAACGGTTACATCCGGGTTAGTTGCCGAAGGGGAAATAACCGGAACTTTATTGGTCTCTGCTATATTAACGTAAGAAAGGGTATTACCGGAAGTCATCGAACCGATAATGGCGACAACTTTATCTTGCGTAATTAAACGGGTAGCTACAGAGGCTGCCTCGGTGTTATCCGACTTATTATCGTACTTGACAATTTCAATTTTCTTGCCCAGAACGCCACCGGAGTTATTAATTTCTTCAACCGCTAACATAATACCATTTAAACCAGACTGACCCAAAGTAGCAACGTTTCCCGAAAGCTCCAAGTTAGCTCCAATTTTAATAGTGTCACTTTCACTCGACTTATTGCCACAAGCGGAGGTAAATAAAAGTAAAAACGCTAATAAACCTACCGTCATTACCGTAAGAAAACTTTTGCGCACCTGCTACCATCCTCCTTTTTAATTTTTCAGTTTTTTCTAAATTGTTTTGCTCTTTAATTTAAATCATCCCAGCCCTCCGCACCCCTCCCCTCATTATAAGGGTGCAAATATAATGTGCAAATCTTCCTATATAACAAATTATATTCATTTTACAAAGCCTGTCTACAATTTTCTCATTTTTCTCTTAAATTTTTTCTAAATATTCTGTATACACAACTCCAGGGACGGTTCCGAGAACCACCATTTTCATGAAGGAATAAAAGTAAAAAGGGATAGGCAGATTGCCTATCCCTTTTAGAGTTTTTTCCGGCAGCGACCTACTCTCCCAGGACCTATCGTCCCAGTACCATTGGCGCTGGAGGGCTTAACTGCCGTGTTCGGAATGGGAACGGGTGTTTCCCCTCCGCTATGGCCACC